>JAOZUV010000023.1:0-11185 GCA_029938505.1 Bacteroidales bacterium
AAAGTTCCAATGGTAGTAAGGAGTATAGTAATGGTTTGTAAAATGTATTCCTATCAAAATGGAAAATACTGCAAAAGGATGTAATGGAGCCCAGCCGATATAGCCGTCATTGTATCTCCATCGACATCAGTAGCATTTGATTCATCTTTCCAATCTACCGTTTTAGCACTATTTTCACTATCTCCAGTCAAAGTAAAAGTTGAAGCTGTTAAATCTGTAAATTATGCCAGAGTATTTAGTTATGCAGGTAAAATTGAAGCAAAACAGCATTCTGTATTAAGTACTCGTATCATGGGGAATATTACTGATATTTATGTTGTTCCTGGTCAAAAAGTAAAAAAAGGAACGGTTTTATTGCGCATTAGTGATAACGATATTGTTTCCAAGAAAGCACAAATTAAGGCAGCGCAAATAGCAGCCGAAGCAGCTTTTATTAATGCCGAAAAAGATTATAAACGCTTTACAGCTTTATTTGAACAAAAAAGTGCTACTCAGAAAGAACTGGATGATATTACTACACATTATACAATGGCAAAATCTGGATTAAGTACTGCCAAAGAAATGGAGAAAGAATTAAACGAAACTTTTAAATACTCGTCTATAACGGCTCCATACAATGGGATTGTAACTAAACAATATATTAATAAAGGAGATATAGCAGCACCAGGTATGCCTTTATTCGGAATTGAACAGCAGAGCGAGTTAAATGTGATTGCACGAATTCCTGAAAGCGAAATCAGTAGTGTTGAAATTGGTGATCTTGTAGAAGTTAAGGTAAATGCAGCTGATAATACGTATGTAAAAGGCGAAGTTATAGAGGTGAATTCATCGGCTTTATTAACGGGAAGTCAGTATGAGGTGAAAATAAAATTATTACCTGAGATTGATCAAAAATCACTTTTACGTTCAGGTATGTATGCTAATGTATTATTAAAAAAAGGTAGTATACCGGCAATAATGGTACCTGAAGAAGCCATTGTTTATCGTGGTCAATTATGTGGGATTTATACTTTAAGCCAAAGTAATACAGCCCTATTGAGATGGGTGCGAATTGGAAAACAAAGCGGTGAAATGGTAGAAGTTGTTTCTGGTTTAACTGAAGGTGAAAGCTATATTAAAAGTTGTAGCGGAAAAATTTGGGATGGTGCAAGTGTTAATGTTGTAAAATAAATTGTTATGGAAACAGGATTTGCTGGCAGTATTGCCAAATTATTTATAAAATCGAAATTAACTCCTTTGTTAATTATTGCATTTTTAGTCATTGGAGTTTATAGTGCCTATCTGACTCCTCGTGAGGAGGAACCACAAATTGAAGTACCTATTGCCGATTTGTTTTTTGGCTATCCGGGTGCCAGTCCAAGCGAAGTTGAATCGAGAATTGTTCAACCACTTGAAAAAGTAATTTCAAACATACCTGGTGTGGAATATGTGTATTCTACTTCAATGTCGGGACAAGCCATGCTTATAGTGCAGTTTTATGTTGGAGAAGATATAGAGCGCTCTTTGGTTAAGATGTATAATGAGATCATGAAACATATGGATGAGATGCCTCATGGCACTACAATGCCTTTGATAAAAACTCGTGCCATTGATGATGTACCTGTATTAGGACTTACTTTATGGAGTGAAAATTATGATGACTATCAATTACGAAGAATAGCACAAGAGGTCAATAATGAGATTGAACAAGTTAAAGATGTTTCATATACTAAAATTCTTGGTGGACGATCACGCCAAGTGAGAGTTGTTTTAGATCGTGAGCTGATGGCTGGTTATAATTTAGATGCATTGGCGATTTCGCAAAGCATTAAAATGTCGAATGCTCAATTTGAGTCGGGTAGTTTTAATCGCTATGATGAGGAGTTTTTAGTAGAAACGGGTGAATTTTTAAAATCTGCCGAGGATATTGAAAATTTAATTGTTGGTGTTCAAAAAGGAAGCCCCATTTATTTGAAACAATTAGCCAAAGTGATTGATGGCCCTGAATTAGCCAATCAATATGTTGCTTTTGGTTATGGAAAAGAATCTGTAAAGAAATCAACCTATAAGAGTGAGTATCCTGCGGTTACCATTTCTATTGCTAAACGTAGTGGAGCTGACGCAATGTTTATATCCGAAAAGGTGATGAATAAAATCGAGATTCTCAGAAAAGATTTAATTCCATCTGATGTGCATGTTGATATTACGCGGAATTATGGAGCAACAGCTTCTGATAAGGTTTCGGAATTGTTAATGAACTTATTGGGTGCAGTATTGGCTGTTGCATTGGTTGTTATGCTTGCGATGGGTTGGCGTGGTGGATTGGTTGTTTTTCTTTCAGTACCAACCACATTTGCCTTAACCATATTCAGCTATTATTTCATGGACTATACCTTGAATAGGATCACTTTGTTTGCATTGGTATTTGTTACAGGAATTGTTGTAGATGTTTCAATTATCATAACTGAAAATATGCATCGCCATTTTAAGATGAAAAAATCAGGCAAGATACAAGCAGCATTACATTCAATTGATGAGGTTGGAAATCCTACAATTTTAGCAACATTTACTGTTATAGCAGCAGTATTACCAATGTTGTTTATAAGTGGAATGATGGGTCCTTATATGAGCCCAATGTCTGTTGGATCAGCTATTGCGATGATTTTTTCATTATTAGTAGCATTGACTATTACGCCTTATCTTGCTTATCGTTTATTAAAATCTGAAGAAGGTCATGATATTAGTCGTAAAAAAGAGTTTAAAATTGAAGACACACCTATTTATAAAATTTACTCAGTTGTTATAAGACCAATGCTTGATTTTAAAACTAAAAGATGGAGTTTTATTATTGGTGTTGTTGTTTTACTCTTGGCATCTACTGCTTTAATCAAATTTAATTTGGTGACGGTGAAAATGCTTCCTTTTGATAATAAAAATGAATTTCAGGTTGTTATAGATATGCCCGAAGGTACTACACTTGAGAGGACTGCTGTGGTGGCAAAAGAATTAGCAGCTTATATTTCTACACAGGAAAATGTGTTGAACTATCAAACCTATATTGGTACAGCTTCTCCTATGACTTTTAATGGATTAGTTCGTCATTACGATTTACGCCGAAATTCGAATATGGGTGATATTCAGGTAAATTTAACCCATAAAAATGATCGCTCTATTCAAAGCCATGATATTGTAAAATCAATACGTCCGGCATTACAAAAAATTGGTGAAAAATTTAATGCCAATATAAAAGTGGTGGAAGTACCTCCCGGACCTCCGGTTATGTCAACCTTGGTTGCCGAAATTTACGGTCCAAATTATGAAGAACAACAAAAAATTGCTTATCAAATAAAAACACTTTTTCATGAAACCCCAAATGTGGTTGATATTGACTGGCTTGTTGAAGATGATCAAGTTGAATATAAATTTAATGTGGATAAAGAAAAAGCGGCTCTTTCTGGAGTTTCGAGTATGCAAGTTGCACAAACAATGCGTTTAGCATTAAGTGGAGCCGAGGTAACTCAACTTTATCAAGAAAAAGAACATGAACAAATTGGAATTTTGCTTCAGTTAGCTGAAAAAGAAAGAAGCAATTTGGATGATCTGAAAAAAGTAAATGTGTTGAGCCAAAATGGTGAAATGATTCCTTTGGGAGATATCGTTGATATCCAAAAAGGAATTGCAGATAAAAGCATTTATCGAAAAAATCAAAAGCGGGTAATTTATGTGACAGCCGACATTGCAGGTGATATGGAGAGTCCGGTTTATAGCATACTTGAATTATCAAAACGCTTAGATGATGTTCAGATACCTGAAGGTTATACCATGATGGAAGAATATAAAAAACAACCCTTCTCGCAAGATAACTATAGCTTGAAATGGGATGGTGAATGGCAAATAACGTTTGAAGTTTTTCGTGATTTAGGACTTGCATTTGCCATTGCTCTTCTTATCATTTATTTATTAATTATTGGTTGGTTCCAAAATTTTAAAGTTCCTTTTGTAATGATGGTATCCATTCCTTTATCTTTAATTGGAATTTTAATAGGACACTGGATAATGGGTGCCTTTTTTACGGCCACTTCCATGATAGGTATGGTAGCATTAGCAGGTATCATGGTGCGTAATGCAATATTGTTAATCGATTATGTAAATCTTCGATTAGACGAAGGGATTCCCTTAAAAGAGGCCATTGTTGAAGCCGGAGCCATACGTACAACTCCAATTTTATTAACTGCTGGTACTGTTGTAATTGGTGCTGTTTTTATCTTATTCGATCCGATATTTCAGGGATTAGCCATTTCATTAATGGGTGGAACGATAGCTTCTACATTCTTAACATTGATTATTGTTCCATTGATTTATTATATCACTGAAAAGAAAAAATATCCCGAAAAAACTAAATAAAACTTAAACTAAAAACTGAATTATGAAAGAACGAATTATACGTGCAATTGCTGGGGTTTTTATCATAACAAGTCTATTACTCGCATACTTTGTTCATTTTAATTATTTATTAATTGCTGCTTTTGTAGGATTAAATTTATTACAATCATCCATTACTAAGTGGTGTGTGTTGGATGATATCTTACGGAAAGGCTTTAAAATAAAAGACTAATAATTATGGGAAGCCATCCTCTTGAGGATGGCTTCCCTGTTTTTTTAATTCAATTTCATAATTTGTTAATTAAATTGTTTATAATTTTTCTTCTTTGGTTTTATAATTTTATTTATCCTTGCAGCTAATTAGTTGTTTAGCATGACAAAGAGGGTAATTATCATCACAGGTGCATCGTCAGGAATAGGGAAAGCCTTGGCTGGAGCTTATGCTTTGCCCGAGAATGCTTTGGTATTGGGGGCTCGTAATCTTGAAAAGCTTCAGCAAGTGACTGATAATTTGAAGGATAAATGTGATGATGTATTGTGTTTGGCAACTGATGTCAGCAAGGAAGATGATTGTAAAAATTTAATTGATACGGCTGTGAAAAATTATGGCCGCATTGATGTGCTGATTAATAATGCAGGAATTTCGATGCGAGCCATTTTCGAAGAGACCGAATTAAGTGTATTAAGATCTTTGATGGATGTAAATTTTTGGGGAACGGTTTATTGTAGTAAATTTGCCTTACCTTATTTGCTTGAGAGTAAAGGGTCGGTAGCTGGTGTATCATCTATTGCTGGTTATAAAGGCCTCCCTGGAAGAACGGGATATTCATCTTCTAAATTTGCTATGCACGGATTTTTAGAAACCATTCGGATAGAAAATCTTAAAAAGGGATTGCATGTGCTGATTGCCTGTCCGGGTTTTACAGCTTCTAATATTCGGAATACTGCTTTGGGTAAAGATGGTTCACAACAAGGTGAATCGCCACGCGATGAAGCAGAGATGATGAGTGCTGAAGAAGTGGCTCAGCATATTAAGAATGCAATAAGTAAGCGGAAAAGAAGTTTGATCCTGACAGGTCAAGGAAAATTAACAGTTGTTTTAAATAAGTTTTTTCCTAAATTAGTCGACAAATTGGTGTACAATCATATGGCAAAAGAGCCAGATTCACCCTTTAAATAAGAAAATAAACGCAACATATAATGAGTAAATTAACATTAGAAATTGTTCCAAAAATAGGTTTTGGTGAATTAAAATTTGGCAATACTATTGAGGAAGTTTTAGCCTTTGTTGGCGAAGCCGAAGAAGTAGAAGATATTCAAGAAGAGGATTTCAATACCGTGATTATGAATTACTGGGAAAAAGGATTCTCTGTATTTATTGAAGGTACTGGTGCTGAGCGTTCAATCGTTTCTTGTTTTGAAACCGATAATGGTAATGCCACTTTGTTTGGAGCAAAAGTATTTGGCATGAAAGAAGCAGAAATTACCAAATTGATGAAAGCCAATGGCTATAATGAAATTGATACTGAAACGGAGGAGAATGGTGAGTTTCGTTTATCTTTTGAGGATGGTTTAATTGATTTCTTTTTTGAAGATAAAGAATTACTTGCTGTTAATTGGGGCGTATTGGTGAATGGGCAAGGCGAAATCGAAGAAATTTAGTCGATTAATTAATTTGATTGTTTTTTAATTATTTGATATTCTGATGTCATTCAATTTTTGTACGATTGTTATACGATGGTAAAACATTGTAATACAGTCGTTTTTTTTTATGTCTAAATTTGACTTAGTTTAATGATTTTTTCAAGGGCGTTTCGACTCCGCTCAACGACCTTCTCAATGAGCATTAATGATGGAGACTGAGCTTGTCGAAGCCGGACTATTTATTAAATTAATTTTTGCTTTTATACCTCGGATGATGATTTTGAATAGTAGCTTGCAAATAGTTACTATCTAGATGGGTGTAAATTTCGGTAGTTGTGATGGATTCATGACCCAGCATTTCCTGAACTGCTCTTAGGTCAGCACCACCATCTACCAAATGAGTGGCAAATGAATGTCGGAAGGTGTGAGGGCTAATTTTCTTTTTTATTCCACATTTCTCAACCAAATCTTTGATGAGCATAAAAACCATCACCCGCGAACACTTACTCCCTCTTTTATTTAAAAATAAAAAATCTTCTTGTCCCGTAACGATGTTTTGATGTGATCTTATATTTTCCAAATAGATTCGAATTTGTTTGAGTGCTATTTCGCCAATAGGAGTGAGGCGTTCCTTATCGCCTTTACCCACTATGCGAATAAAGCCTTCATTAAAATAGATATTTGAAATTTGTAAACTGATAAGTTCGCTTACACGAAGACCACAGCCATAAAGCGTTTCAAGCATGGCCTTATTGCGTTCTCCACCTTCTCGACTGAGATCGATGGCAGCAATAATTTTGTCGATCTCAATAATGCTTAAAACATCGGGGAGTTTACGCCCAATTCTTGGGGATTCTAATAATTCAGTAGGATTTTTACTGACAATATCTTCTAGCAATAAGTATTTATAAAAAGCTTTGATTCCTGAAATAATGCGTGCTTGCGAACGGGCACTCAGTCCTATTTTATTGATCCAGCTAATAAAATCTTTGAGGTGTTTGTATTCTAAATCGTCTACTTTTAATTTTAAATTATTTAATTCCATATATTGAATCAGCTTCTCAATATCCCTCAAATAGGCCTGAATGGAGTTATCTGAAAGTGATCTCTCCAACGAAAGAAAAGTCTTAAAGCCCTTGATATAGATTTGCCAATTCATGGATTAAAAATAAGGAATATTTCATCATCCTTGAGGATGTTCAACTTTGAAGAATGGATTCAGATAGATACTAGTTTATTTCTTCTCAACTTTAGCTTTCTTTTTAAACCAATTCTTAGGATTTAAATATTCTTTGTATTTAATAAAAAGCTCTTTCCCAAGAAGGAAGCCACCACCATAAAAAATCACTTCTGCTGTGATGAAAACGATGGTTGTTAATGTGATTTTGGTTTTATTATCTAATGATAAAAAAGGAATAAATGGGAGTGAAATGAACAATGGAATGGAAAATAGTATTAAGCCTAGTCCTAATTTAAATTTCCAATTCTTTTCTTTCATACTCATTTTATCTTGCTTTTTTAGGAAGCCAAAAATAATGTAATATTTTTAATAATTTTACAATAATCTACGACTAAGGAAAATGAAACGACAAGAATTTGAAATTGAAGTTTGTGCCAACTCCGTTTTATCAGCTATTGAAGCTGAAAAGGGAGGTGCAAATAGAGTTGAATTATGTGATAATTTGTATGAAGGAGGAAGCACTCCTTCTGTCGGAATGATCTTTCAGGCAAAGCAACAAACATCCATCGATGTATTTCCTATCATTCGTCCGCGAGGAGGTGATTTTTTATATTCTGAGACAGAGATGCTAATCATGCTAAAAGATATAGCTGTGGCTCGCCAAATGGGTGCTGATGGATTTGTGATCGGTTGCTTAACTCCAGAGGGGAAAGTGGATTATGAAAAATGCTCCAGACTTATTGAATCAGCAAAAGGACTACCAATTACATTTCATCGTGCTTTTGATATGTGTGATGATGCTTTTGAAGCCTTGAAGACAATTAAAAAATTAGGTATCCAGCACATTCTCACATCAGGGCAAAAAAATAAAGCCATTGATGGAATCCCATTGATTGCTGAACTGGTAAAAGCCGCGGGAAGTGATTTGAAAATCATGGTTGGGAGTGGTGTTGATGAAAATAATATTGAAGAAATTGCCCATAAAACGAATGCCAAAGCCTTTCATGTTTCACTCCGAGAGACTTATGAAAGCGAAATGATTTTCAGACGGGAGAGTGTATATATGGGTGGCTTAAAAGAAATACCTGAATTTGCCAATAAATATACCAGTGCTGAAAGAGTGGAAGCTTTGATCAAAAAGTTGCAGGGATAAAAAATCCCCTAGCTAAGTACTAGAGGATCTCTTATATAGAAATATAACTACTATTAGAAAATGCTATAAATTAATTGAATATTGAAATGATAACCTGATTTTTTTGACTCGAAATACGTAGTGTTATTAGATCTAAATATATTATTGTTAAGAGGAGTTAAGCTTTCTGAAGGATCATGAAAATTTAACGTAACATTTTCATCAGACTCCATCCACGTATAATTATATGTTACATAAGCATTAATTTTAAACTTTGGTGAAAAATAATAATTTGCTGACAACGAAAGTGATGTGTTAAAACCATTTCCATCAGTACCAATAATCTCTTTTTCTATATCTGATTTATCAAATATTTTAATATACTGCGCTTTCGAAAATAATTCAATTTTAGTACGGCTGTTAGGATAATACCCTAAGGTATGAGTAAGACCAAAATTTACATTGGGAATTCTAATTTTTGTTTTATTAGAACTTGTTTTTTTCTTCTGTGTAGTTTCATTTAGTCCATAATAGCCGAATATGTTAATACTGTTTTGCCAATACAAATTAATTGGTTTTTCATAATTAAATTCTAAGCCACTGTTTATTACAATTGTATTTAAAGTATAATCAGGTGTTATATTTGAGTTCCCTTCTCCACTATTTTCATAATCATGCATATTAATACCCGGATAAAAGGCTAATGAAAATCGAGTGCCGCTTTTTCTTATTTGTTGATCTCCAAATTCCCACATATCCATTAAAGATGTAAAGTAGGTGGCGTCTGATATGGTTTTACAGCCTTTATTTTCAAGGTATTCGTCAATCGATTTTAGTTCCTGGATTTTTCGGATTCGTGAGTCGAAGAAGCGTTTATTTTTAAGTTCAGAAATGATTTTTGCCAGCTCCAACACTTCATTATTCGATTTAAATTCGTTTAATCTATTTTGTTTTTTGAGCTCTTCAATTAAATAGATCGCTTGCCTGGCATCCTGTACTTGCTCAATTCGCCCAATTCCAATTTTTATAGGCGTCATAGCGAATAATGAATGTTGGTATACATCAAAAGTTGTTTCAGTTCCATTATGATATTTTGAATAGTCGTAGTTAAACTTGATGCTAGTTTCAATAAATTGTTGATTATTATAATATTTACGATTTATGAAATCAATATATAATGAGGGGTTTATAGATGAATACTTCCATCGATTTTCATCATTTGCTGTTGATTTATAAGAATTCCACAAAAAGCCGAAACCAAATTTTATTTCACGCTGAAGGCTTTCATTGTTCAAATATGATTTGTAAAGTGCTGAAATATTTGAATCAAAATCAGTGTAGTTTCTTTTTTCTCTGGTATTACTTATGTGTTCCTCAGATGAAGTAGATGAATTTGTTCCTTGCATATTAAAATTAATATCCAAAGATTTTCTCTTCATATTTGGTAATTTGTAATCAGAAAGTTTAAAATCGGTGAACTGTGAAAATAATTGACTGGCTGTAAGAATTACCATGATAGCAATTCCAAAAATTCTTTTTTTCATAATTGAAAAGATTAATTAGTTAATAATCAATTTAACTGGGGAGTTAAGTAAATATACTAATTGTTTAATAATTCTCAATACGCTTTTTAAATAAAAAGATCCCGTATAAATACGAGATCTTTAATACAATTCCTGTGCCAAGAATCTTAATTTTCTCTATATGATTTTTACTTAGCTAAGTAAAATTTCAAATTTTTAAACTTGTTTATTATGCCTAATATAAAATTTGCATTGTTAGATATATTGCAAAAAATACTGAAGCGGGTGATAAGTACCAGGCAAGAGCATCCTTTGTATTAGAAGCTTTTAATGATTGTTGAAAAACGTTGATGATCATTAAAATTATATAAACGAATAGTATCGTTCCTATTAGACTTCCACCCATAGGATTGCTCATTAAACTCATAATATTATTTCCTTTTACGAAAAGGTTTAAAATTAAAAGAACGGGTATTAACAGACCAAAGGGTATTCCGCAGATAGCACCGGTTAATAATTCATTTTTGAAGTCGGCTTTGCTTAAGATTGATTTAATAATAAATGAAAACCCGGAAATCAGAAACATACAAATTATAGGGAAAAGAGCAACTTTTATGAAATCAAAAAACTTCATATATTGTCTAGCTTCTCCAACTATTATATAACTTCCTATTAGGTATAAAATAAAAACTGAGACAAAAATAATTAAAGTGTTGATTAATGATTTTTCACTTGGATTTTTAAAGATTGAACGTAAACCATCAATGGGATTTTTAAAAAAAGTTACAATGATCTCTAAGAAATCTCCTTTGTAAAAGTTTTTAATTTCATCGAAACCTTTTTTGGCATTTTCTTTTGTGTTTTCCATTTTTAATTAGAGTTAAATTTTTATTAAGTTGATTTAAATGTAAGAATATTATTTTTAATGAAATTTTTTATTGATTGTTCCTTAAGTTTATTTTAAGGTCATTAATCACTCAAATAATATTTGGATGTACAAAAAAAGCCCTTCATTCTATTAATGAAGGGCTTTTTTAATGTAAGAATATGTTATTGTTTCTTATGTCTTTTTCGATCTATTTCATTCAACATAATTTTGCGTAAACGAATATGTTTTGGGGTTACTTCAACGTATTCATCTTCGCCAATATATTCAATGGCTTCTTCTAACGAGAATTTAATGGCAGGAGCAATAGCAACTTTATCATCATTACCTGATGACCTCATATTTGAAAGTTTCTTGGTTTTAATCACATTGATGACAATGTCTTCGTAGCGATTGCTTTCACCTATCACCTGACCTGCATAAATTTCTGCATTTGGATTCACGAAAAATTTACCGCG
>JAOZUV010000023.1:11195-13230 GCA_029938505.1 Bacteroidales bacterium
GATCCTGAAGTTTATCAATGGAGTAAGCAATGGATGTTCCCATTTCTTGTGAAATCAAAGCACCATTTCTTTTGGCGTGAATTTCACCTTTCCAAGGTTCATAGCCTTTAAAACGATGAGAAATTACAGCTTCACCTTCGGTGGCTGTTAATACTGGGTTGGTAAGTCCAATCAAACCTCTGGCTGTAATTTTGAATTCAAGATTGATTCGGTTATTTTTTGTTTCAATATTCAGAATGTCCCCTTTACGTTTGGTCACAATTTCTATAACTTTTCCCGAAAATTCTTCGGCAACATCTACATATAAAAGTTCAACAGGTTCGTGTTTATAACCATCAATATCTTTAATAACAACCTTTGGCTGACCCAATTGCATTTCATAGCCTTCGCGTCTCATGGTTTCAATCAAGATGGATAAATGAAGAATCCCTCTCCCATAAACCAACCATTTATCAGCTGAATCTGTATCCTCAACTCTTAAGGCAAGATTTTTCTCCGTTTCTTTATATAATCTTTCTCTGATCCGCTGTGAGGTAACATATTTCCCATCTTTACCAAAAAATGGGGAATTATTAATGGTGAAAAGCATACTCATGGCAGGCTCATCTATTGCGATTGGTTTCAATGCTTCTGGAGTTTCAATATCAGCAATAGTATCACCAATATCAAAATTTTCAAGACCCATAACGGCAACAATTTCTCCTGAACTTACTGCTTCTTTAGTCTTTTCTTTTCCCAAGCCTTCGAAGCGATAGAGTTCTTTTACAACTGCTTTATTTATCAGTCCGTTACGTTGAACTACCGATACCTGATCTCCCATTTTAATACTTCCTCTATGGATTCTTCCCACGGCAATGCGACCAGTATAAGATGAATAATCCAATGAGCTAATTTGTAGCTGCAAAGTCCCGGGATTATCTTTTGGGGGCTCGAAATAATCAATAATAGTATCGAGTAAGTATGTGAGGTCATTGGTTGGGTTTTGCCAATCAGGACCCATCCATCCTTGTTTGGATGAACCGTAAACAGTTGGAAAACTTAATTGATCTTCAGTAGCATCCAAAGAAAACATCAAGTCAAAAACTTTTTCATTTGCTTCTTCAGGACTGCAATTTGGCTTATCTACTTTATTGACAACAACGATTGGCTTTAAACCTAACTCTAATGCTTTTTGTAATACAAAACGAGTTTGAGGCATGGGGCCTTCAAAGGCATCAACCAATAAAAGAACTCCATCGGCCATATTCAATACACGCTCAACTTCTCCACCAAAATCCGAGTGACCGGGGGTGTCAATAATATTAATTTTACTTCCTTTATATCTTACGGATACATTTTTTGATAAAATGGTAATTCCTCTCTCACGTTCTAAATCATTTGAATCCAGTATTAAATCTTCTACTTCCTGATTATCCCTGAATAATTTTACTTGATGCAGAATACGATCAACCATAGTAGTTTTACCATGGTCAACGTGTGCAATAATTGCTATATTTCTTATATCCATAATGTTATGCTCTTAAGCCAAAATTTTTGCAAAAGTACTCAACAACTTCATGCAAAAAACATTGAAACTCTTTTTTTTAGGGATATGTGGAAATAATATCTAAAAAGCTCAATATGTACTTATTTTATAAAAAAAAAGACCCCAGTATTAATTGGGACCTTTTTAATTAGAATTTATATTTAATTTCTATTTCTGCTTTGCAGGAGTTGAGAATGGAGGAGGAGTTAAATCAATCTTTTCCTGTTTTTCAATTAATAATAGCATCTCTTTAACTGCGCGCTCCAATTGTGGATCTATACCATTTGTTAAAGATTTTGCGTCTTGACGGACTTTAATATCAGGATGAGCTCCTTCGTTTTCTGTTACCCATTTTTTATTGATAGGATCATAAACAGCATTATCGGGAGCAGTTACATAATCATCCCTCCCATCAAAATCCATGGCGCCGCGGCCGTTGGTGACGGCGGTGTGGGGGAGGTCAATTGCCATTGTCCAAATTGGATCGTCAGCGCCGGCGGAGGCAGAGGC
>JAOZUV010000297.1 GCA_029938505.1 Bacteroidales bacterium
TATCTCTTCATTTCCTGAATATTGGCGTAATAACATTTGTATATAACCTGGTTCAATGCGTTGACCCCGTAACTGTATTTGATTATCCAGTCGTCCTAATAGGTGGAAGACTCCCTCTTGGTCCCGATAGGATAAACCGCCTGTTAAATACCATTTTTGAGTACCATACTGGGGATGAGAAAGTATGACAAATGATTTTTTACTTTGTCTTTCATCATTCCAATAGTGCTTTAATACTTGTTCTCCAGCTATTACTAGCTCACCCTGTTCACTCGTGCTGAGAAAGTGATGTTGTTGATCGATAATTGCCATTCTTATACCTGGTAAAGGAGTACCAATCGGTAATGTATCTCTGTTTGGAGTTGTATTTACTTGATTCAAGCTCTGTTGACCACTATATACCGTGTGTGCAGAACAAGAAACTGTGGCTTCAGTTGGGCCATAAAAGTTTTCAATTTGAGAGTTTGGAGATACTGATTTCCAGTATTTGGCAACGGTTAAGGTTAAAGCCTCAGCACCAAAAAAAGTCAGGCGTAATTTAGGTAAAGCATCTTGTTTTAATTGATGACTACGTTTCAGCAAGATTACAATCGATGGCATAACATAAAAAACGGTCACTTTATGTTGTCGTAGAAACTTCAGAGGCATTAATCGTTGAGCCTGTGGTAGCACCAATAAAGTAGCCCCAATACGTAAAGCGGTAAATAAGATAAAAACTGAAGCATCAAAGGCTAGCTCACAAAACTGAGCAAAGCGATCACTATGGCTAAATTCATATTGTTTGATCATGGCATCAATAAATTGATTCACTTGTTTATGTGTTGGCGCACAGGCTTTGGCTTCACCGGTGGTTCCAGAGGTAAAAACAATATACGCCGGAGTTTCAATCATGGGGCTAACTGGTGGTTGAATGTCTTGTTGGCTATGATGAGTTAAGATTTGTGCCATTGAAAAAGATGAATTCTTTGCTTTAAGCTGCTCACTCAAATCTTTAAAGCTTAATATTATTGTATCTGCTTGAATATTTAAATGATTAAATACTTTTATACCGTCATCATCAACAATCAAAATATTAATATCTGACTTTTTAATATATTTGTTTAAATGAGCTATAGGCTGACTTGCAACCAGAGAGACATAGCTATGCCCTGACCACAAAATACCCATGAGAGCCGCATAGCTATGATAACTTCGCCCGCCTAATATTCCAATGCGGCTAGGCTGCTTAGAATTTAAGTGTAAAGATATACACGTATTTACTTGAAATGCGGTTCTAGCAAATTGGGCATAATTATAACTCTGTCCCTGACAATAAATAGCGATATCATGAGGTCTATGTTGACTATGAAGAAAGAGTGAATTGGCAAGGTTGGTATTTAATGGTTCCAATCTATTATTCCTTAGGCTCAAATATTTTACATAAATAACAATAAATCAGTAAAAAATCAACTATAATTGATCATTGTGAACATTTTAATTTTAATTTAAAGCAAAATATTAAACAACAATTCTAAGGTAAACTGTATGCAGCAATGGGTAAAACAACTACAGCAACGTGTAAACACTCTGGATAAATTAAAAAAATTTGTTTCGATCAGTCCTCAAGAGGAACAAGCTATTCTCGCAACCTGTAATCGTTGGGGAACCACGCCTTTTTTTGCATCATTAATGGACAAAAACGATCCAAACTGTCCTATTCGTAAACAGGTTATTCCTTCTTTAAGCGAACAGCAACCTGCATCAAGTGATAAAAATTATTTGATCTGGAAGGAAAACCGCGCAAGCACTGAAAAACGTCCCGACAGCATTGCAAAACATTATGAAGATCGTATTGCCTTTACCGTTAATGATAGTTGTGCCATCTATTGCCGTTATTGTCTTAGAAAAGAAATGACCATCGATAAAGATATGTCTCTACGTCTGGATGTAGATGAGGGACTGGATTGGATACGCCATCACCCTGAAATTCGTGATGTTTTAGTGACGGGTGGCGATCCTTTTTATTTGCCCGATGAAAAAATTGCCTACCTGATCGAACAATTACGCCTCATTAATCATGTCAAAATGATCCGCTTTGGCACCCGTGTTCCCGTTGTTTTACCCCAACGAATCACGCCCGAACTATGCAAAATTCTCAGTGGTTATCATCGTGTTCCTATCTGGATAAATATTCAATGCAATCATGCTAAGGAAATTACTGGCGCGATGGCTAAAGCAGTATATGATCTGAGTTGCTGTGGTATTAGTGTTGGCAATCAGATGACTTTATTAAAAGGAATTAATGATGATATTGAAACGTTTAAAGAATTACATCAACAATTAATTCAAATTAGAGTACGTCCTTATTATGTCTATTGGTGTGAACCCGTACCTGGTACTGAACATTTTCAAACACCAATTGAAAAAGGCGCTGAATTAATTCGTGATGCACTACAAGGACATACAACAGGATTGTGTCGCCCTCATTATGTTGTTGGAAGCAATATTGGTAAAATCCCTATTACACCTGATTATTACTGTGTTAACAAAACCGATGAGACATATACTCTGCGCAACTATCAGGGAAAAACAACCGATATTAACCTTCGTCATATTGCCATTTCAAAAGAGAATATCACGTGAGTAAGCAGCTACTTTCTGTTTTGGATTTTAGTGCTGATGATTTTATCCAGCTCATTGATCAAGCCATAGCTTTTAAAAATAATCCCCCTGGTCAATTATTATCGGGTATCAATGTGGGTATTTATTTTACTCGCCCATCAACCAGAACTCGGACCTCATTTAGCTTGGCGGCATCTAATTTAGGTGCCTCGGTGATTAATTATCAGCCTGATGAAATGCAGTTAGTAACTGGTGAAAGCATGGCTGATACGGCTGGAGTTCTGGCAGAGTATTTGGATATTTTAGTGATGCGTTGTAATAGTGTTTTACAAATGCAACCTTATATTGATCAACATCTTTGTGTCATCAATGCCTTAACTGATGAAGAACATCCCTCGCAAGCTATTGCCGATTTTATGACCATAAAAGAAAAGTTTGGTCGTTTTGCAGGAATTAAGATTTTATTTATGGGCGATGGAGGAAATATTGCGTCTTCATTTTTATTAGCAGGGGCTAGAATTGCGGATCTCGAAATGCATTTTATTACCCCAAAACGTTATGCTTTTAAAGAGCATATTATTGCTCAAGCTCGTCAATTAGCCGTTCAATCAGGTGCCTCAATTTACTATCACCATGATCCCAAACAGCTGCCAAAATCTGTTGATGTCGTTTATACCTCACGTTGGAGGAGCATGGGAAAAGATAAAGTTGAAACTGATTGGTTGAGCCAGTACAAAGACTTTCAAATAACGACCAGCCTTTTTTCAAAGGTTTCTCATGAACAATCAATTATGATGCATGATTTACCCGCAGAGAGAGGCGCTGAAGTAGACCAAAAGATATTAAATAGCTCTTCTAGTGTCATTTTCCAGCAAGCGGCAAATAAATTGGCAATGGCCAAAGTGATTATGCCGTGGTTACTCGATAAAGATTGAAATATCATCCTAAATAGCCATCTTCTGCATTAACCTGCCAAATAGCTGATTTATCACTTGAATTGCTGATAATGCAATTTACAGTGGCTTTAGCCGTTAACATGGAATGATCCTGATTATTATAGCGGTGCATTCCATTGCGTCCAACAACATATAAGTTATCAATACTATCAACATAAGCTTTGATTT
>JAOZUV010000298.1 GCA_029938505.1 Bacteroidales bacterium
TTGAAATAGCGGCATAAAATCAATTTAACCTGTAGCCGTATTTTAGGACTAGACAAAGACCAATTGATAGATAAAATTTTACATACGTTTGGAGCAAAATTATTTGCTGCGATTACAAACCTGCTGATAGCTATTGTCATCTCTCAGATGTTAGGTCCTATGGGCAAAGGGCAGCAAGGTTTGATTATTGCAAGTATTGCCTATATCCTCGTATTTTCAAATCTTATTGGTGGAGCCGCCATTATTTACTTAGTACCTCGCTATGCCTATTCTTTGATCCTTATTCCGGCCTATATTTGGTCAATTTTCATCGGAGGATTATCTTTCATCATCCTAAAATCTACAAATTTATTGGCCGATCCATTCATTATGGCCGTTTGCATTTTATCGGTAATGAATGCTTTTATCGGCATCAATTCAAGCATCCTAATTGGCAAACAAAAAATTAAGAACGCCAATTTTGTATCAATGCTGCAACCCATTTTTATAATTTTTATCCTAATTGTATCTTTTTTTATTCTAAAAAACGAGAGTATAAATGCCTATTTAAATGCTCTTTACTTTTCATTTGGGCTATCATTTATAGTGAGTGTAATTTTGATAAAAAAACATACAGAAACTTTTATTTTCCATCCGATAAAAAAATATTTTACGATTATTCAACAGCTCATACGTTACGGCTTACTAAACCAGCTTGCTCATATTTTCCAATTACTAAGTTTCCGAATGAGTTATTATTGGCTTTTCGATCTGTTTTCTGAATCAGAGGTAGGGATTTACTCTAATGGAGTTGCTCTAATCGAATCGGTTTGGCTAATCAGTCGAAGCATCTGCATGGTTCAATATGCTAGTATCGCAAACTCAAATGATAGAGTTTATTCACAAAAATTAAGCTTAAGCCTAACCAAAGGTGGGTTAATTTTCAGTTTATTCATTATCATCCCTCTACTATTTCTCCCACCTTCTGTTTACCAGTTTATTTTTGGATCTGAATTTGGTGAAATTGGAAATGTAATTCGTTCACTTGCACCTGGAATTTTATTTTTTAACATTGCTTTAATTCTAGGACATTATTTTTCAGGTATCGGGAAATACTATGTCAGTGCAATTGCCTCATTCATAGGTATGATTGTTGCTTTGTTATTATTTAGCATATTAATTCCAAAATACGGACTCATTGGAGCAGGATGGGCAAGTAGCATTTCATATACTATTACATCTGTTGTAATTATTATTTTCTTTTATCGCGACTCGAGAATGGAGCTAAATTTCTTAAAAATCAGTAAGAATGAACTCTTATTTTTCTTTACGGAAGTAAAAAAAAGTCTTGTAAATAAAGGATGAAATTATTCAACTATATGATTCAAAAAAATAATTCCAATTTATCTTCTTGATTTCCTTGAAACTGTGAGATATCAACAGCTATCGTTTGAAAAAAATATTATTTTTTTATAAAAGCAATAGACTGATTTTATATTTTTGTTGCATGGCGGAAAAGTACACTGAAGATAGCATACGATCGCTAGATTGGAAAGAACATATTCGGCTTAGACCAGGTATGTACATTGGAAAACTAGGAGATGGAGCTTCACAGGATGATGGAATTTATGTTTTAATTAAAGAGATCATTGATAATGCCATCGATGAGTTTGTCATGGGTAATGGCAATACCATCGAAATTGACATAAATGATAAAGAAGTTCGTATTCGTGATTATGGACGTGGTATGCCCCTTGGGAAAGTCATTGATTGCGTTTCGAAAATAAATACAGGTGCAAAATACGATTCAAAAGTATTTAAAAAAGCAGTTGGTTTAAATGGTGTTGGAGCTAAGGCAGTGAATGCCATGTCTGCCAATTTCAAAATTCAATCCTTTAGGGAAGGAAAAACCAAATTGGTTGAATACAGCCGTGGAGAATTATTAAATGACGCCCCCATTATTGATACTGAAGAAAAAAATGGCACACTTGTCATCTTTACCCCTGACCATGAAATTTTTGGAAATTTCCACTTTATTCACGATTATGTTGAGAAGTTACTTTGGAATTATGTTTTCCTAAACAATGGAATGAGTATTTATTTTAATGGCGAACGTTATTTTGCTAAGAATGGAATTCTGGATTTATTAGATCGTAATATAAATGGGAATGGACCCGTTATTTATCCTATCATTCATATAAAAGAAGATGATCTGGAATTTGCATTTACGCATAGTTCAAAATTATATGGAGAAGAATACTTTTCATTTGTAAATGGACAGCATACTACTCAGGGTGGAACACATCAAGCTGCTTTCCGCGAAGCCATTGTAAAAGCCATTCGCGAATTTTACAAAAAAGATTTTGAAACTTCTGATATCAGGTCCTCGATTTTAGCGGCTATTAGCCTTAAGGTTTCGGAACCCATATTTGAGTCGCAAACAAAAACAAAATTAGGCTCTCAACACATTGAGCCGGGCGGACAAACCATCCGTAATTATATTGACAATATTGTGAAACGCCATCTGGACAATTATCTCCATATGAATCCGGAAACTGCGGAAGCGATGTTATTGAAGATCCTTCAATCCCAAAAAGAACGCAAAGAAATTGCAAGCATTAAAAAACTGGCCAAAGAAAGTGTTAAAAAAGCCAGTTTACATAATAAGAAATTACGCGATTGTCGTGTTCATTATAATACAAATCACGAACGCAGATTAGACACTACTCTCTTTATTACAGAGGGTGATTCGGCGAGTGGATCCATTACAAAATCAAGAGATGTTAATACCCAGGCTGTTTTTAGTCTAAAAGGAAAACCTCTAAACTGTTATGGTTTGAGTAAAAAGATTGTTTATCAAAACGATGAATTTAATCTTTTGCAATCGGCCTTAAACATTGAGGAAGGTTTAGATAATTTACGTTATAATAATGTGGTAATTGCTACTGATGCTGATGTTGATGGTATGCACATTCGTTTGTTGCTCTTGACCTTCTTTTTACAATTTTATCCCGACTTGATTAAATCCGGCCACTTATATATTTTACAAACACCTTTATTTAGAGTTCGGAATAAAAAACAAACCCATTATTGTTATAGTGATGAAGAAAGAGTAAAAGCTATTTTCAAAACAGGTGCAAACCCTGAAATTACACGATTTAAAGGCTTGGGTGAAATTTCTCCGGATGAATTCAAACATTTTATAGGCAAGTCCATTCGCCTTGATCCCGTTATTCTTAATCGCGATACTTCGATCACTGAAATTCTTTCGTTTTATATGGGGAAAAACACACCCGACAGACAAGAATTTATCATTAAAAGATTGAGAGTTGAAGAAGATATCAATACAATAAAAGAGGCTGAAATTGAAGTAGAAGAAACGGTGTAAAATTACATTGAGCTTGTCGAAATGCAATATACGAAACAAGAACATCCAATAGCCCATGACTTATTCATGGGCAGTTTTTTTTAATATAATTTTTTAAATGCTCCACCCAAATAATCAATAATATCGCCAGCGATCAATGCTTCATGCCCACGTTTTTTCAGTGCCAAATCGCCAGCTAAACCATGAATAAATACACCTAAAATTGAGGCCTCCAAAGGGGAATAAGATTGTGCTAATAACCCAAGAATCACACCTGTCAACACATCTCCACTTCCAGCAGTTGCCATTCCCGGATTACCAGTTGAATTGAAAAAACAATTTCCTTGTGGGGTACAAATAGCAGTG
>JAOZUV010000299.1 GCA_029938505.1 Bacteroidales bacterium
TTTATTCCCCATGCCAATGCAACAATTGGTATTAAATATGTAACAGAGGATGCAAAAATAACATTGGTTATTTTAATTAGATAGAAAAATGCGATCAGAGCAGCAGCTGTGCCTATTATAGCCAGTGTTGAAAGGTATGCCATCCCTTCCCAAAATTGAGGATGTGTTGAAAATTTTGTAACAAAATCGGTTCCAGTAAACAAATAAATAATTGCAGGTAAACCGAAAATAAAAAAAGAGAATATGGTAATGGTAAATGAATCAAGCTCTTTTAAAAAACTTTTAATTAAGTTTCCGTTAAATGCATATAAGATGGTTGCAACTATTATATAGGCAGCATAACCAAAATTAAAAGAGAAATTTCCCCCACCGCTCACACTAATTAATCCAATAGCACCTACTAGACCAATAATAACACCAGCTATATTAAACCATTTTGTTTTCAGTTTGAATAATGAAAGTCCAATAATGAGAGTGAAAAGCGGTGTTAATGAATTTAGAATTCCAGCAATGCCACTATCGATTCCCATTTGCGCTAGAGGAAATAAAAATGCGGGAGCAGCCGATCCAAAGCTTACAAAAAATAGTATAATCCAATGCTTTCGATTTAATAATTTTAGTCTGGAAAAGGCAAAAGGTAGAAGAACAATAAAGGCTATTCCTACGCGCAAAGCACCTACCTGCATGCTATCGAAAACGGTTAAACCTTTTTTAATAAGTATAAATGAACTACCCCAAGTTAGCATAAGTACTATTAGGATAAGCCATGATATTACCGATAATTTAACTTTAGAAACCATTTTTTTTATTGAGCGACAAAGATATCAATTTAATAATCATGATTGAGTTTAATATGATCTCATTCAAAATAATATCTTTGCACTTTAGAATAGAATTATGATTTCAGTTAGCAATATTTCGATACGTTTTTCAGGAGAGCTTTTGTTTGAAAATGTGAATTTTTTAATCAATCCTAGCGACCGTATTGGTTTGGTCGGTGTAAATGGAGCCGGTAAATCAACCGTCTTAAAAATTATTGCAAAGATCACTGAGGCAGCCAGTGGCGAAATAATTGCACCAAAAGATACTAGCTACGGTTATCTCCCTCAGGAAATGCATATTGATTCAAATCTTTCGATTTATGAGGAAACGTTGACTGCTTTTACTGAATTGAAAGAAATCGAGGGAATAATTACTTATTTAACCCAAGAAATTTCTAACCGAGAAGATTACGAATCGAAGGAGTATCTACGTTTGGTGGATGAGTTAAGCCGACAAAATGAAAAGTTTATAATGTTTGGAGGCGAAACCGCTGAAGCCAATGTGGAGAAAGTATTGAAAGGACTTGGGTTTAAGCAATCGGATATGGATCGTCCTTTGCCTGAATTTAGTAATGGTTGGCAAATGCGTGTGGAGCTGTCCAAAATCTTACTCAGACAACCTAGTTGTTTATTGCTTGATGAGCCGACCAACCATTTAGATATTGAATCAATTCAATGGTTCGAAGATTATTTGATAAATTACCAAGGAGCAGTTTTGATTGTTTCTCATGATAGAGCTTTCTTGGATAATGTTACCACACGGACTATTGAAATTATGCATGGAAAAATCTTTGATTATAAAGCTTCTTATTCCGATTATGTTCAATTGAGAGAAGATCGATTGGATCAGCAAAAGGCTACTTTTAATAATCAACAAAAACAAATTCAGCAAATAGAGCGTTTTGTAGAGCGGTTTCGTTATAAAGATTCAAAATCAAAACAGGTTCAGAGTAAGATAAAAATGTTGAATAAAATGGATGTGATGGATGTGGAGCAAATTGATCGTTCATCCATTCATTTTAAATTTCCTCCTGCACCATCTTCTGGTAAAGTAGTTGTGGAAACTCGTCAGCTGAAGAAGTCTTATGGCGATCTCATGGTTTTAAATGAGTTAGATTTTGTTGCCTTGAAAGGGGAGAAGATTGCTTTTGTTGGAAAAAATGGAGAAGGAAAAACCACCCTTTCGAAAATCATTGTTGGGGCATTGGATCATGAAGGCCAATTAAATATTGGCTATAATGTTTCCATTGGATACTACGCCCAAAATCAATGGGAAATGCTCGACCCTAACAAAACAGTTTTTGAAACCATTGATGATGTTGCTGTTGGTGACATTCGCAAAAATATCAAAGGTATTTTAGGCAGTTTTATGTTTGGTGGTGAAGCCATTGATAAAAAAGTCAAGGTTTTATCTGGAGGAGAAAAATCAAGATTATCATTGGCTAAACTATTATTAACTCCTGTTAATTTGTTGATCCTTGATGAGCCAACCAATCATTTGGATATGCGTTCGAAAGACATTTTGAAAAATGCACTTTTGATGTATGAAGGGACATTGATTATTGTTTCTCATGATAGAGATTTTTTGCAAGGATTGACGACTAAAGTTGTCGAATTTAGGAATCAAAATATTAAAGAACATTTAGGTGATATTTATGATTTTCTCGCAAAGCGGAAATTAGAATCTTTAAAAGCCTTAGAGGAAAAAAGAAAGCTGAATGGTCAAAAGGATACGCTAAAAGTCTCAGATAATAAAATTCGTTATGAGCAGCGGAAACAATTGGAGCGTGAAGTTCGAAAAATTAATACTCAAATTTCGAAATGTGAAAAGAGTATTGAAAAACTAGAGACCGAGATTGCTGTGATGGATGATAAACTGTCTAATCCTGCTGAATTTTCAGATGAGATTTCATCGGGAGAATTGTATAAAAAATATGATCAGCTTAAAAAAGACTTTCATGCTGAAATGGGACGTTGGGAAGAGCTACAGTTTAGTGCCGAAGAACTATCCGGAAAACTTTCAGATTAATAATCTCTTTTGATTAAACGATCGGCCAATGATTTTAATGCTGTCAAATCGTTTCCTGAATACTCAATTTTTTCGAGATAGGACATCGCTTTCTGATAGTAGTTTTTAATTTCAATTTCAGAATATTTATCAACTCCTAACTTTAAATAAATATCTTTTATTATTTGAATTTTTTGATTGTTATCAGGATGATTTGGAATAAAGTGTTTATTTAAAATTACTAAATCTTTTTCATTAGCCAATTCAAAAGCTTTTAAATATAGATAAGTTTTTTTATTGGTAATAATGTCGCCACCTGTTTTCTTTCCAAATTTTTTCTCATCACCAAATACATCCAAAAAATCATCCTGAAGTTGGAAAGCCATTCCTAAATCTTCTCCAAAACAATATATGTTATCAATATCATTTTGAGAAGCTCCGCCTAGAATAGCCCCAATTTTTAAGCTCGCACCCAAAAAAACAGCCGTTTTTAAACGGATCATCATCATATAATCTTCGATACAAACACTCTTATCTGTTTCGTAGTTCATGTCAAATTGTTGACCTTCGCAAACTTCAATGGCTGTTTTATTGAAAACTTCTAAAATGGGTTGTAAATAGTCAACTTTTGTTTTGGTAATGTATTTATAAGCTAGGGCAAACATGGTATCACCTGATAGGATTGCAATATTTGAATCCCATTTTTTGTAAACGGTATCCTTCCCTCTACGGATTGGGGCGTCGTCCATGATGTCGTCATGCAAAAGTGTGAAATTGTGAAAAATCTCAATTCCCATGGCTGTGTTCATGGCTTCTTTATAATCTCCACCAAAGAAATCACAACTCAGTAAAGCCATTACAGGGCGGATTCTTTTACCA
>JAOZUV010000300.1:0-2456 GCA_029938505.1 Bacteroidales bacterium
ACCCAACTCCACTTTACCAGCTATGGAATTTCACCAATAACCTTGTTATTTTGAAGAACTTCCTCAATGAGTCATTCAACTCGTTGTTTACTACATCATTTTGGTATATCGGAAACCGAAATACCCAAATCATATAATAAAATGGTCAGGTGTTAAAACTATTGTACACATTCAAATTTCGACTTGCAAATCTCATTGAATCATCACTATGCGTCCTACATGGGTTCGCCATTTCAGAATATACAATAGTCTTAACTTACCGTCATTTGTTACAAACTACCTAGAGGGTGACGAACCTCTCAATCCGCTCAAGGTGATCAAACCCGAAACGGTGTGGAAAGCCTATCCACTTCGATAGATTATAACTTTTAAAAAAATACTAAGTCAGAATACATAATGATAGGAATTTAACCTATCCATACAACACAGAGCACGAGCTGGCTGAGTCCTCAGGGACAACACATTCTCTTTACTACAAACACCTATATCTCGTGGTTCGGTCTATAGTGACTTTGAATTTCCTCAATGGGAGCGAGTGGAATTGAACCACCACAGCTCGAAAGCGTTGACTTTACAGGCCAGTGAACTCACCAATGTTCAGCACTCCCATTCAAAAAATTCTAATATTGGTAGCGGGAAAGGGAATCGAACCCTTCTGCCTTGGCTTATGAGACCAAGTTAAACACCAGCCTACCTCCCGCATTCCTTTTAAAAACTACAGATATTTCAAAAATCCTAATCGAAGTAACCTACCTCGAACTTAAATAGATCTTACCACACTCTGTTAAGTTTGTCAAGCGTTTTTCAGAAAAAACTTTATTTTTTATTTTCTTTATCTACGGACATAGTAAAAAGTCCATACATAATAGTTATAGCAATTACACATGTTCCGATTAAAGGTATTATGATTTTGTGTAAAGGTAAAATCATACCAAGTAATCCTAAACATCCAATAATTGTAAAGATTGATATAAAAAGAAAATGTTTATCATCTGTACTCATTTTGACACCTTTACTTTAATTGCTTCAAACCATTTGTTCTCACCATCAGATGCAAATTCTATACCTATAATTAGTGACATTCCGATAACCCAACTAAAATAAAATATTTCGTTAATTCTCCATATTACATCATAATCCATCATTCCTCCTGATATTTTCTTCATAAATACTACTCATTTTTTCTGAATACCCGATGATGGAATCGAACCACCGCCTCTAGGATGTAAGCCTAACGAACTACCATTATACAAATCGGGCGTTAATTTTGAAAATGTTTATTGTTTAATGTTCTGTAATTTGGTGTCAAAGTATGACAATTTCTACATAACAATATTAGGTTACTCTCATCGTTATTTTTATTATTGCCATCAATATGATGTATATCTAATAACGGTTTGGTCATTCTAGGGTTAATTTTACCCCAACCACATTCTGAACACTTTAACTCATATTTCTCTTCAATATATCTTCTGATAAAATTTGGAATAGTTGATTTCAATACAGGATTCCAATCGGTTGTTTTCCATTTTTCAATATTGTCATTATATTTCTTCTCACCTTTACATTTTATACTACAATATTCTTTTGGATATTTTATTTCTGTATTACAGTTTTTACAATTAACAATAATTGGAGATTTACCATTTCTAACAACCCCTTTATTGTTAAAAGTTATAGAACATGAACGTGAACAAAAATGGTTTTTTGTTTTATTAATTTGATTCTGTGCCTTATGGAATCTTTTACCACAAGTTTTACAATAAACATCAGCTTCATGAGATTTTATATGTTGATTAATATTACGATTATCGATTTCTTTATTACATATATGGCATTTTTCTTTTATATATGTTGTGTGATATTTAGACACATGACTAGCTAATAAATTTGCTTTTGGAAATCTTTCCCCACAATGTTTACAGCTATAGATTTTTACTTCTTTTGACATTTTAATTCTCCCTATACAAAAATTTGAGGGATAGACAACGTCTGTATAGGTCGGTTGTCGGGGTAATTAATCCACATCTCCCTCACCTATATTTATTGTTTTTTGAAAATTTCAATATTAAAAATGGATCTGGGCGGTTCTGCCCCGCCGTCCCAAGATTGCAAATCTTGAATAATGCCTAATTATACGACAGACCCATAATAAGTTACTGACAGGACTCGAACCTGCATTATGATGAGGTTGCAGCTCACCGCATAGCCTTTCTGCCACAGTAACGTTAAAAATAAAACTACAAATAAGTCAAAGATACTAATCGAAGTAACCTACCTCGAACTCTTGACTAGATCTTAACATAAAAGTTAAGTCTTGTCAACCCCTTTGTAATATTATTATTATTTTCTTTGAATGACCTTCCGATGTCTAATAATATTACACTTTATAAAACGGAAGGCCTTATAAAATGATATTATGTCTACTATCTTTTCCCGCTGGATAGTTAGATATA
>JAOZUV010000300.1:2466-3410 GCA_029938505.1 Bacteroidales bacterium
ACTGATGAGAGTCTGGTATTCGTGTGTTCATTGGCTGAACAGCTGTTGTACCAAACGTTATATGAAGTCATCATTCTCCTCTCTTTTCTATATTTAGTGTTTTAAGAAAAAATCTCTCTCAAAACTTAAATACAGTATACCACACCTTGTTAAACTTTAAGGGTGCTTTTTGAAATTTTTTTTTAAATCTTTTGCAAAAGCCCTTGTCCACTTAGCTTTCAACTTTCTTAATTTTGCTGTGATTGTTGTAGTAGTTATTGTGAATCCTTTTGGCTTAAATTTGTCTTTGAGTTTTTGTTTATCTTTGTCTTTCTGAGTCATTCGACAACTTCTACATAATGTTTGATTAACTATATCCGAAGTATGTTCTGTTGTTGTCCTATAACAGTTGTGACATTCGAATGTTATTGCTGGCATTTCTTTCGTCCTCTATTTCTTTCTGATACATTTCTACTTGAGCTCTATGCATATGTTCTATATGTTCCCTTTCTTTTTCTTGTAGAACTTGAATCAGACGTTGCATTTCAGCGTCTTTAGAGTTGAATTTGTTTTCAAGCCTTTGCCTGTCTCTTTTTTTCTGAAGAATTGGATCGTACATTATTTTTCTACTTCAATCTTATCTAACATCTTTTTAAGAGTGTTATCGAATGCTCTTTTCAGCAATCCTTCTGGTAAATCTTCTGACATATATTCACCACTTCTTCCCATTGCAGCCATACTTGTATCAGCGATATATTCTAAAATGTCGATTAAGTCTATATCTGTTGGTTCTTTAGTAGTGATATGGTGTCTTTCTTTTTCAACGTGCATATCTAACCAAGAAGTATCTTCGAATCCTCCAACAAAACCTTTATGGAAGTCGTCAATTTTATCTACTTTAGTATGATCGTGTTTATAACTTGCTTGTTGAATTAATTTTGAAAAATTCATTTGATGTAGTATTT
>JAOZUV010000300.1:3420-3697 GCA_029938505.1 Bacteroidales bacterium
ACCTTGTATCTGCGGTTAGTGAATTCTTAATTTTTAATTTCATCTGTTCTCCTATTTTCTGCTTTTGCTTGAACCAGTCATATACGTTAATACAAATATATTAATTTTCACAGCAACCCAGTATGACATAGGTTCTAATGCGAAATAACCTATTATAGACCAATTCCACAATATTTGGAACATCCATCCACCTAAAAATATTAAAAGTGAAAATAGAAATACACTTATTATAATCTTTTTTATTATATCCATTCGTTCCTCCTTTTTTAAGATGGCT
>JAOZUV010000301.1 GCA_029938505.1 Bacteroidales bacterium
TAATGAGCATTTGATGAGTATCGTTGCGATCAAGTTCATAGATATACTCATCCTTAGCTGAGTCAAACTTAAGAGTTTTAACTAATGTATCACCACCGCGCATCTCTTGTATTGAATTTTTAACAATATTAATTGATCCATCGAGAATACCCTTACCTTGGGCATATTCACCCTTTTTATAAAGAACATCTGCCTGATTCAACAATAAGCTAACCTGGCTTTTTAACTGCTTACCTTGTGATATTTTATTTTTTTCTTGAGAAATACGGCTGTGTGCATCCAGTAATGACCTAACTGTTTTTTTCTTTTTAGCAAAGTCATTGCGCAACTTTTTATCATGAACTTCTTTAGGCTCAGCCATTTTAGTCGCCGCAAACATATTTTTCAAAGCTTTATCCAAAAGTAGTTTACTTTTATCTGGCTTACTTTCTTTTAAAGCCTGCTGATATAAATTTTGAGATTGCTGATAAAGTTTTTTTGCTTCGTTATTATTACTTTTTTTGATTTGTTTTGCTGCTGTTGAGCCATATATTAAATTTGAAGCAAAAGCCATTCTGGGATCTGAACCTGCTTTAATATTTGCAGGAGGAGAAACAGGTGTTGTCTGTGTTACCACTTGTTTAGGTTTCTTGTCAACTTGATCCTGTGATTTATTAATCACAGGATCACTTTTTATAGTCTCAGCAATAGGGGGATTTATTTCCTGTGCTTGTTGGGGAGCTATAGTTGGCTCTGGTTTGGGGCTGTTTGACTCGCAAGATGTTAATAAAACAACACTTGCTACGGTAAAAACTGCGAACAATTTAATGCTCATAATATACTCCATTTTAATTTATGGGATCATTAGACCCATGGTTCTTAATGCTCTATTTAGGTGTTTTGCTGACTCTTCTAAGCTATTAATTGCAGCCCGGTAATTTTTTTGTTCTGCCAATAGTTGTGCTTGATGCTTTAATAGATTGGATTTTTTAACAAATTGCTGGACTAATTTGCGGATATTATCTGATCTATCAGGTTTCTTTTTTTCTGACATTTCTAATAACATAATTAAACTATGGTGACGTTTTTTTTCATAATTATATTCTTCTTCATCGTTAGCAAAGTCAAGACTATAAACCAGAGTTTTTTTATTACGGTGTTGGTAGATAAACGCTTTCAAATTTTGATAAACGTCAGCAAGAATATGGTTGGCCTGCTGAAATTGATTAAGCTTAAATTTCTCATTTGCTCTGGCCATTTCTTTATCAATCTGTTGTTGTCCAAATTTACCAGATGGGGTGCTCTTTAGTTCTTTAGAAAATGTATCTACAAATGAGTTGATTGTGGCTTTTAAATTCTTGTAATTATTAATTTCTTTCTTCTTAAGAGCCAGCTTTTTATTAAATAAAAGGCTAGCTGAACTCACAAGTTTTAAACCTTTATCACTAGCCAGTCCAGCTTTAGTATATTGCCCCTGTTTTAAATATTCCTCTGCCTGCTGTCGTGCTTGAATTGCTTTATTTAGCTCTTCGAGTGCAAGCGTATTATTACTTGCTTTGATACGCTTGACTGATGATGAGCTTTGCAAAACAAAATCAAGCATCTTCAACTTGCTTTTTACCAGTTTACGTTGGCTTTTTTCAAAGCTTAAAAAGCTGTCTTGCTTATCAGTAGCCTGGGCAAAAACTATTATTGAAAGGCTTAACAGTACGCTTACAAAAACTGTAGTTATAAAGTGTCTTAAAGAATTGCTTATAGGATTTGATAAAGTTTTCATAGAATAGACCTATTTTCTTATAAAGCCCTTAGGTTTGTTTTTTGAATGGCATCGTCTACATTCAGAGACAGGAAAGGCAACCTTACCATGACAAACACCACATTTTTCTCCCAAAAGTATCGATGCCATACTGATTTGATTTGCACCTTTTTTAGGAATAAAAATAGCAGGGTGACAATTAGAACAATCTAACCATTGTGTATGTTGTTTGTGTGGATAAACCACATCAGGCATTGAACCTTTGACCTCTCTAACAATATTAAGATCGAGTACAAAAGGTTTTTTAGTCGGATCTAAACGATCAAAGCGTGGATTAATTTGATTTTTATTTAATGCTTTTACCCAGTCAACTCGATTTCCTGATGGGCTTTTAGCAAGCTGATTAAAGGCTTCTTTGGGTGGTTGTAAGGCGAATGTTCCTTCATTTTCTTTATCATGTATGCCATCTTCAGATTGTGGTGGGTTCCATTCACTTGCAGACTTCATCAAACGGTTAAATTTATTTGCACCACTGACTAAATTACTGGACTGCACTTTTTTTGGTTTTCTAGCAACCGGAGCTTTTTTTGCAATAGGAGCGGCTTTTGCCACTTTAGCTTGCACAGGTTTATCATGCTTTTTCGCTATTTTATCAACTTTAGCCGTTTGTAAAAGATAGTTAACAGCATTTTTTATATCCTCTACACTCAGTGACATATTGCCGCCCTTGGCAGGCATATTATTAAAACCCTTTAAGGCATGTTCATTGAGAACACTCAGCCCTTGTTGAGCACGTTTTTCCCAGTCCTTGGTATTACCAATTTTGGGAGCTGCCATAACACCAACCAGATGACAGCCAGCGCAACTTTTATCAACAATAGCCTTACCATCTGCTGCAAAACTATTAGAAAACAAAGAAAAATTCAACATAAGTATTGCTGTTGACAGGATTATTTTATTTGTAGATTGATTTTTCACCATATTATCCTCAATTATTTTCCAGCTGGAGTAACTAATTTCTGTACCGTACTACCATGAACTTGTGTCGCTGTGCCAGGGTTTCCTGAATGACAAATATTACAATTTTCAATTGACCAGGCAATCTCTCCGTTATGACATGCTCCACAAAACTGACCATCAATTATTTTTAACATATTAATGTCATTACCACCCGCTTTGAATTTAAAGCCTAAGTCTGCGTGACAAACTTTACAACGAAAGCGGATACGATGAAACCAGTGGGGAAAAACTGCTGGGCGCATACCTGCTGCATCAGAATAATTATTAATCACAACATCTGCATATTCAGCTCGTGCATGGTTAAATAAACTATCACCGCCAAAAAAAGAAACAACTAGAAGTGTGGGTAAAAAGTAATGTCTGCTAATATTTATTTTTTTCATAATTATTTGTACTCAAAAAAATGGGATTAGAGTGTTTTATTCATTTTAGCAAATTGTAAGCCAAAAAATAGAAAATTGTAAGCCAAAAAACAGTTTTTTTATTTAAAAGTAACTTTCTTTTATACTGTAACAACTATAACTTACTGATATACTTTACTTACGACCTTATATATAGTGGATTATATATTAATAAAATATTACTCTATTTAGCTTATTACTTTTTTTCTAATGTAAAATTTATGAAGATCATTCACCATTTAAAGTCTTAAAAACGAGAATAAACATCTTAAATTCTTAATAACAAGAATAAGAATAGCCATTAAAAGTACCCAAATCGACGTTTTGCTTCAAACATAATAAGTCCATTCATTCTCTCTTTACTTTTTGTAATACTCATACGTGAACTAAAATTAAAACGTCCCAACTGATAGCTTAAAATATTTTCCCAAACTGTAGAAGATAGCTTTTCGTCACCTAATAATTCATCTTGCTCTATGACTTTACGTGAAAGAACATCTTCTAAAGATAGGGTTAAACGAGATAAAAAACTTA
>JAOZUV010000302.1 GCA_029938505.1 Bacteroidales bacterium
TCCAACGGGTGCTACGATCTACGGTTACGAAGGTGTTAAAGATGCTTTTGAAACGGGTAGGGGACGTGTTATGATGAGAGGTGAATCAACCATTGAAGAACTTTCGAATGGTCGTGAGCAAATAATTGTTACTTCTGTGCCTTATCAGGTGAACAAATCAGAAATGATTAAGAAAACAGCTGATTTAATCAATGATAAAAAGCTTGTCGGAATCACTGATATTAGAGACGAGTCGGATAGAAACGGAATCAGAATTGTTTACGAACTCCGTAAAGATGCCGTTACTAATGTGGTATTGAATCTGTTATATCAAATGACAGCACTTCAAACTTCTTTTAGCGTAAATAATATTGCACTGGTAAAAGGTAGACCGAAAACACTCAACCTAAAAGATCTTATCCATTATTTTGTTGAACATCGTCATGATGTTGTAATAAGACGTACTCAATACGAACTTTCAGAAGCTGAGAAAAAAGCACATATTTTGGAAGGCTTATTGGTTGCATTGGATAACTTGGATGAAGTGATTAAATTGATTCGAGCTTCTCGTACACCTGAAGAAGCCAGAAATGGTTTGATTGAAAAGTTTAAGCTTTCTGAACTTCAAGCTAGAGCAATTCTGGATATGCGTTTGCAGAAACTTACGGGTCTGGAACGTGATAAAATCAAAGCTGAGTATGATGAACTAATGAAACAAATTATTCATTTTAAAGAAATACTGGCGAATGAGCCTATGCGAATGGGTATCATTAAAGATGAACTACTCGAAATAAAAGAGAAGTATGGTGATGAGCGAGCTAGTCAGATAGTTTATTCAGCCGAAGATTTTAAAATTGAAGATACTATTCCTGATGATGATGTGGTTATAACCATTTCTCATCTTGGTTATGTAAAACGTACGAACTTAACTGAATACCGCCAACAAAAGCGGGGTGGAAGAGGAGCGAAGGGAAGTAATATCCGTGAAGAAGATTTTCTGGAATATCTCTTTATTGCTTCGATGCATAATTATATGCTTTTCTTTACAGAGAAAGGGAAATGTTATTGGTTGAGAGTGTATGAGATACCAGAAGGTACTAAAACTTCTAAAGGTAGAGCCATCCAAAATATGGTGAATATTGAGCCAGATGATAAAGTGAGAGCATTTATCAACATTAAAAACCTAAAGGATCAAGAGTATATTGATAATAACTTTATAGTGATGTGTACTCAAAAAGGAACCATTAAGAAAACATCACTTGCTGCTTATAGTCGCCCTCGCCAAAATGGTATCAATGCCATTACTATTAATGAAGGGGATCATTTATTGGAAGCTAAATTAACAACAGGTAAAAGTGAAATTTTAATGGCTTTGGAATCAGGCAAAGCTATTCGCTTTAATGAGGAAAAAGTACGACCAATGGGTAGGAATGCTGCCGGTGTTAGAGGGATTACTTTAGCAAATCCTAAAGATGTTGTGATTGGAATGATTTGTATTGAGGAAGAAAGCGATAATATTCTTGTTGTATCCGAAAAAGGTTATGGAAAACGTTCATCCATTGAAGATTACCGTGTAACCAATAGGGGAGGTAAGGGTGTTAAAACCATTAATATTACCGAAAAAACAGGGAAGTTGATTGCCCTTAATAATGTAAAAGATGGAGATGATTTGATGATTATCAATCGCTCTGGACTTATTATTAGATTGGCCATTGAAGATTTAAGAGTAATGGGACGTGCTACACAGGGTGTTCGATTGATTAAATTGAAAGATGACGATTATATTGCTTCAGTAGCTAAAGTTTCTGCAGAAATAATTGAAAATGGGGAGGATTCTGAATTAGAAGTTGTTGAAGGTGAAGAAGGAGTGGAGCCAACATCTGAAGTGCCAGAAAATGAAGAAATTAAGCCAAATTCTGATTTAGAAGAAAATGATACTGAGGATCAGAATAAGGAAGAATGAAAATAAATTGGCATCATTATTGAACTTAACTAGAAAAAACAAATAGGGTAAATAAGCAAATAATTATCTTTGCTATATTAATTAAAGGAACAATATTAAAACGTTATACTATGAAAAAATTGACAATCTTAATCAGTCTGTTACTGATGTTCTCAACGACATTTGCTCAAATGGGTAAGGTTAGAAATGCTTATGCAAACTATGAACAAGGAAACATAACTAAAAGCCAAAAAATGATTGATGATGCATGTGTTCATTCAAAATCAATGAACAATCCTATGACATGGGTGTACAAGGGTCTCATTTATGCTGGTATTGCGAATGATGTATCTGGAGTTCTTGATAGAGAAGGAACTGCATTGCAAACTGCTATTGATGCATTTGCAAAAGGTAAAGAACTTGACACAAATAATGAATATGCAGAACAATTTATTTCCGGATATATTTCAATAGCCACAGCTAAATATGCTGACGCTGTTGATAAATATAATGCAAAAATTTATGACTTAGCAGGTGATTTATTTGCAAGCTCATATACATATGCTAAAATGGGTAATGTAAATGATACTGGCTCAGTTTATAATGCAGCTGTTGCTTTTAATCTTGCAAAATTGCCTGTTAAATCTGTTGTGTGGTATAATGTATTATTTAATATGAGTTATGATAATGTTACTATCTATTCAGAATATATTAATATGTTAAACGATCTTGAGCAAACTGATAAAGCTCGTGAAGTTGCCGCAAAAGGAAGAGAATTATTTCCAGAAGATCAAGCAATCTTGATTTCTGAAGCAAATGTATTTTTGAAGTTAAATGAAACAGAAAAAGCTCTTGCAAACCTCGAGACTGTTATTTCATATAAAACTGATAATTATAATATCTTTTATGCTATAGGATCTATGTATAATGTGATTTTTGAAGATGATACTAAAAGCCAGGAAGATCGCTTTTTTGCTTTTGCTAAAGCCTCCTCAGCTTATAAAACTGCTATTGAAATGGAACCAACATTTTTTGATGCTACTTATAATTTAGGAGCCATCATTTTCAATAAAGGGGTTTATTTTCTTGAAAAAGCAGATGCACTTCCGTTTGGTGATAAAAAATATGATGAAACAAAAAAGAAAGGTCTAGCATTTCTTGTTGAGGCATTACCGTACCTTGAGAAAGCTTTGGAGCTTAAACCAGATGATAGCAGAACTTTATTTTCTTTAAAACAAGTTTATTCAAGAACTGGTGATTTGGAAAAATATAAAATTGTTAATGATAAATTAAAAGAGATTGAAGAATAATTCAATTTTTATTTAAGGAATAAAAGGGGAGTATTTAAGAATTACTTTCCTTTCTTTTTAAAAACGTAACTTAACATAATATTAATTATAGGACAACAACAACAAGATTCCGCAATACGCAGTAATTAACATAAAATGAGATATTGTAGTGATTTAAGGACGTTGAGCGGAGTCGAAACGTTTTATAACAATCTATTAACATCAGTACTCTGTCAACTATAATTAATATTATGTCTGCGTCACTGCGTTCTTTGTCCTCGTTTACTTCGACTGGCGTTTCGACTCCGCTCAACGTTCAGCTTAGGGCAAGCGCTCAACGTCCTGCATTATATTAATCTATTCTGCAAAAAAAATGGCAGCTCTAAAATTTCTTTAAAACTGCCATTCATAATTAATGTATTAAATCTTTATATGGGATTATTTTTTAACCAGCGATTATACGCCCACATAGAAAAGA
>JAOZUV010000303.1 GCA_029938505.1 Bacteroidales bacterium
CCTCCAGGCGTTAAATGTCCGTTGATGAAAATATAAATTCCTACCATGAAAATTACTGGAACAATCACTTGCGATGCTGAATCAAGCAATTCGCTTGTAATACGTACTTTGCGGTTTGGAATAAAATCTTCTTTTCTAAATTTGAGTACAAAACTGATAATGGCTGCCACCAAAAATAATATGGTAACTTCTCCCAGCGTATCCAATCCTCGATAAGTGACAACAATTGAAGTAACAAGGTTAGAAGCTCCTACTTGAGTAGCTGCATTTTCAGCATAATAATTGGCAGTTTTGCTTAGAGTCTCACTTCCTTGATAAGCATTAAACAAATCAAAAAAGATGAGTCCGACTACAGCCAATATACCTATTATTAATATTTTCTTAATCATTTCTTTGTCTGATTTTATTTAATACATAAAAGAATATTAGGGTTGTTAATCCACTTCCTATCGAAGCTTCAGTCATAGCAACATCAGGTGCTGCTAAAAGAAGAAAAATAACAGAAGCGAATAAACTTACCATCCCGGAAGCAATGATAGCCACCGACAATTTTTTGTGGTGAATGGCAGTATAGGCGCCAATCAAACTTGCTACTCCTAAAACTATAGCTATTGCAATAAACATCATTATTCTCCTTCTTTATTAATTTTTACTTTACGAAGATGTGCTTTGCGAGATTCATCAATTTCCTGATGTTCTTTCCATCTATCAACATTAGTAATTTTTGTGAGCGGAACTTTAATATAATAAGCAGCTCTTGCCAATGTATGGGAGGAAACAGGATTGGTGATTAATACAAAAAGAATCAAGACCATGAGTTTCCCAAACCAAGTTGGATAAATGAAAAATAAACCCACCAGCGATAATATTGTTCCCAATGTACTGGCTTTAGTTCCGGCTTGAATACGGTTATAAACATCTGGCATTCGAATTAATCCGATTGAACCTAATAAAAGGAAAATCGAACCGCTAATTGCAATAATTCCACCAATTATTTCTATTAAATTATTATCCATATTATATAAATTTAAACCTCTGGAAATTCAAATTCCTTTGGCTTTTATTCTATTATTTATAATCCTTTTTCTAAATATCGTGCAACTACAATTACACCTAGAAAACCTAGAATTCCATAAACCAATGCGACATCCATATATATGATGCGATTATTTATGCTTGCTAAAAAAGCAATTAAGGCTATACTTGAAACCGACATTACGTCAAAAGCAATGACACGATCGACACTACTAGGCCCTTTAATAAATCTAACCATTGTTATGGCAATACTCAACAGGGTAATTGATATTGCAATGGTAAGTAACAGATTAACCATACATCACCTCCAGATATTTTTCAAATTTTGCTGCAATCAAGCGTGTATTCTCATCTACATCAATTGATTTGACATCGATACAATGAATAAACAAGGAATCTTTAATTAACTCAAGGGTGAAAGTTCCTGGCGTTAACGTAATTGAGTCGGCCAGAATCACCCTTCCAATTTTAGATTTTAATTTTGTTTTTACTTCAACAATACCCGGGTTTATTGGTAAACTAGGTGATAATACTCTGCGAGCAACATCTAAATTAGCTTTAAATAATTCCCAGATAAAAGTGAATAAAAACAGAAATGAATACAAAATGGCTTTAGGTGATAAACTTAAATTGGTAAATACCTCGCATTTTCCGCATAGCAAAAAAGGTAATACCAGGCTAATACCCAAGCCAAGTAGTACAATTTCTGTATTCAAGGAGTTGTTAAGTAGTAGCCAAACAATGAAGAGCATGATGAACATGACCAGATAATTTTTCCACTTCATAATTTTAAATTGAATTTTAGTGATTTAACATTTCTATAATTTCTTGAACTTTTTTATTCGATTTTATTAAAACGATCATTTGAATTTTTAATCGATCTAATTGGGGCTTTATTTTTAGTCCAAATTCCCCCGATATAATTTTACTTACATTTCTTGACTCCAATAATTCAACAGATTTTTGCCCCGATTTTTTTTCTAAGTCTTTGTTAGGATTGGGTATGATTTCAATTGCTTTGCTCTCTGTATCGTAAATAATATAGTAAGCACAACGCCCAAAATGCATATCTAATGTAGATTCCGTCGTTTCTCCAGTTGATGTAATGGCAACTTTCATATTATTTGACTTTAACTGTTTTAGAATCAGACGTGATTTTTCTTTCCATTGTATTATTGCATTTGGGACAAATTAGCTGACTACATGTTTCTCCGTCTTGCTTCTTTTGATGTGTGCCACAGTCAGGGCAAATGCAAAAATCTTTAGGGTTTATGGTTTTGTTAGTTGTAATTTCATCGTTAAAAGGGATGATTTGATGATTTCCACATAGGGGGCAATTTTTTATCTCAATATCTTTTTTCGGATTGTTAAAATAGCATTTGCAATGTGTGCAATGAAACCAATCACTATCAAAATAAATTTTCCCACAACATTCAATGGATATTTGACTTCCCTCAACAAATGCTTTAGCGATTTTTTTAAGAGCTGAAGCATAAATTCTTGTAAAAGTTGGTCTTGAAACATTCATCATTACTGATGCCTGAGTATGGTTAAACATGACGTAATCACACAATCGCAGAGCCTCGTATTCATCATATAATAGAATAATTGCTTCGGAGTTCTGTCTGCCAGATTCTAAGCCATAAGGCTTGAAACCTTTGATTACTGGTGGGTTTGAAACTTTTCTTAATGTTTTTTTTCTGGGAGACATATATAAGCTATTGTTCACGACAAAGATAATGAACAATAGTTCAATAAATAAATGTTTTCTTCAATTTTTATTTATTTATACGAATTTTAAATAATGACTAAAACTTAAAGTTTTAGAACACTATGCTTTAGTTCGCTTTGAATAAATTACTTACAAATACAATCGATTTGAATCAGTAATGCAAATACTCTTGAGTGGGAAGGGAAGTCAATAATTACCCAGGTTTTTGGTCATCACCTCTGTCTGGATTAAGTTCTCTAGTAAAAGGGAATTCTTTAGAACTGTTTTTATATCTACGAAAGTAATATAGGTAAAATATAGTTTTAATTGAATACTATAAGTTAGTTGATGTATTGTACGAGAATTTATTAATTGGTAGAATATGAACATAATTCTACCAATTAATAAAAGTCAAGCTTCTTTATAAGAAAGAGGCCTGACTTTAGATGTTTTTTTAACGGATTTAGTTTGATGAATATTTTAACCCAAATCTTAAATTATTCCAAGGTGAATTGAAATAAGCAGCTGGTGGTAATTTTATTTTGTAAGTTTTACACGAACAGCTGTAGGCCCTTTTTGACCCATTTCAATTTCGAAAGTAACTAAATTACCTTCTTTAATCTCATCAATAGTATTGTTTATATGAACAAAAACACCTTCCTTGGTTTCAATGTCCTTAATAAATCCATAGCCTTTTGAATCGTTAAAAAAGGATACAATACCTTTTCTAATCGGATCAATTTTTTCTACAGCTTCGCGATTGGGCACACCAATCTCAATGTCTTCTAACTTAACTTCTTCTTTTTTAGTTGGATCCGGAGGAGTATCGATAATCATCCCATTTTCATCAACATAGGCAATCATGTCGTCCAAACTACCTTTTTTTTCAGTTTCTTTTCTGGCGAGTTTCTTTTTTTCCTTTTCTTTTCTCTTTTT
>JAOZUV010000304.1 GCA_029938505.1 Bacteroidales bacterium
GGTTGGGATTTTTCTTCTTGGACTTCATCGTATTTTAATTTGGCATGATAATAATCCGTCACGACGTTCGAGTACTCTCTTACCCTTAGTGACCTTCGCGACCTTCTGTAAAAAATCTTATGTATTCTTTTCGTTCCTTTCATGGTTAAAACTCTGTTTTCCTTATTTGAAAAATGGAGATAACCCATGAATTTAAAAGACGAGTCACTTTTTCTTCCATTTTGTATGGATTTTATCGAGCTTTTTCTTTGCTGAATCTTTTTTGAAAACCAAATGTTTTGTCGGCTTGGGCTTCTCTTTCGGTTTGGGGTATTTTGGTAGCAACAGGACACAAGGTATTGTATCCGATTGGTGCATAAAACTCAATTCTTTCAAGTTTCCAATCAGGATCATTATCAAGTCTTATTTTTTCTTCTGACCAAATTGTAAATAAATGAGTATCTCCAGTTATTAGGTTAACATATCTATATACTGGTGTTCTATTTTCTAATTCAAATTCATGAGCATAAAATCCAATACCTTTGTCTTCCCATGTTGGAAAAGCAATAGCATTATTTTTTTCTACTTCAGAAGTGGTAAAAAAAATACTTCTTGGACGATTTATATTTTCTGCTTGATAAACAGGAATAACATCTGATGAGTTATTTTCATAAGCATAAAAAGCTATACCCTCATATGACCATGTTCCTGGTTGATTTATATAATTATTTTTTTCTGTTTCTGATGTTGTATAAAAATGAGTTGTTTCGTTATTATTAAAAAAATGATAAACAGGTATGGTAGTTTTTTGGTCTGCACAATTAGAAATTTTTTCCCAAGTTAAATTAAGATAAGCTACTGAATTATAATCATAATAATGAATTATTAATTCTTTTTTACCTGATAAATATATTTCATTATATTGTGAAACCGATGCCCATTCTCCAAAAATATTTTCTCCTTCAGTAATATCTCCCACATCTCTAATAAAAAGTCTTGATCCATCGTCAGATTTTTTTGTAAATCTATAAACTCCAGGTTCAAAATCAAACACGCCACGCCAACGACCAACAAAAAAATCTTGTGAAACACTTGAGGCTGGAGAATTTGTTCCCCAATTTTCTGATACTTTCCATCCGTTTGTTTTTAAATCTTTGTAAGTTTTATATACTATATTTCCACTACTAATGAGAGTTGGGATATCCGTTGTAAAGTTAGTTTCTATAGTAGGATCATTATAATATTCTACGCAAAATTTTCCTTCTGGTGCATCACAAGGTGTAGGGATAAATTTAACAGTATCAAAATAAACAAATTTATCACTAGTACCTTCAGTATAATCATCTAAATATACCCCTGCAACTCCATTTTTTTCAAATTCATAAGATCCTAAACTGAAACATCCATCACTATCTGCATAATTATTTCTCATATCAAGTTGGTTGATTTTAACAGTATGACTACCATCTTTGTCTATAACTTTATAATAAACATCATCTGCTAAATTTGATAAAGATGGCACACAAGCTTTAACTTCATAAGTACCTGTTTCTGGTATATCAGTCAGCCATTGAGCAAAATTACCATATTTATCCCATGTTTTAGTATAAAAAGAATCACCAACACCATCCCACCAGCAATAGCTATCAGCACCATCTGTAACACAATTAGGATCATAAGCACCCCATTTAAAAAATCCTTTACTAGTCGTTGTTACAGTGAGTGATAATACTTCATTTTCTTCAAAAATCATGACATTGTCATATAAAACATTTCCAACATTTGTGTCAGTATTATATAAATATACATACAATTCTTCATCTTTACTTAAAGTTAATGATACATCCATTTTTTGCCATTTGCCATTTCCGTCAATAAATTTTCCTATAGTATTTTCATATCCTGAGCCTGCATCACCAAAAAATATTTGACACTTATCGCCCAAATTTGCTTTACACCAAACTGATGCTTTATATGTTTTTCCATTTTTAAAAGTATCTGGCAATTTTTGAGAAATAGCTGACCAATCAACTTGGCTAGATATTAATTTTGTAACATTTCTTGTTCCTTGAGTATCTTCAATTATAAAAGTTTCGTTTGAATGTCTTTCATTCCATGAAGTAAGTCCATTTTCAAATTCACCATTGATACCTGTGTTTGTAGTACCTGATGGCTTCCAATTTGAATCAGGATGCCATACCTCAACACCCCAGGAATCATCAACACCACTACTACCAAGCCAATAATATTCAGCACTTTTCCCCTGTAAATTATTTGTTATTGGCTGACCAAGTGGATTATTACCCCATGGATCGTTAACAATTACATATCCATCTGAAGTATATCCAACAATTAACACTATATGGCCATATGCAGCGTACAAATACAAGTGTCCGCTATCTATCATATTTTTTATTTCATCAAAACTAACTTTCCAGTATCCTGCTGAGCTTAAACCCCTGCCAGTGAAATAATCCATAATATAATTTTTATAAGATCCTCCATGACAGTCAGAGTAGTAATGTGTCACTCCATATGCACCTTGACCCCAAAATTCTGGTTGATAGTATCCATCTATCCAACCACCTGTCCAATGACAACTTCTGGTGATTCCTTGTCCATTATCACGATCCATATACTTTTTTAAATCTTCGCCAGTATTATAAATTAAATTTTTACCCTCAAAATATCCTGCTGCCATCACAGCACTAGCCGCACCGCACATCCAATTTCCACCAACTGGAGTCTTTCTTGTTCCATCTGCATCTATCCACTGATTAAAATAAGGAACACTATTACTATCTCCATTGTTTATCCATTTTTTTGTTGTACTTTGTAAGCGCATCATACCTAGATAATATCTTTTTAGATTGTCATCAATAATATTGTTTGGAGTATTTTTTACTAATGTTTGAAATTCTTCTTTATCCTTCTCAAATTGAACATTCCAAGAATTATTATCTTTATTTGCTAAAAAATAATAAATATCATAATTATATGGTGCATTTTCAAAATCATTATTCATTACTTTTGCAAAACCATATAGCCAATTATCTGAAAATGTAATTGTATAAAAAGAAATATCTTTATCATTCGATATGATAAATTTGTTTTTTAATGTATCAATTAAAAGATTTTTTAAATTTTGTTTACCATAAATTGGTTCTAAGATTGCTATTTTATTATTTTTAACTTTTCCAAAAAGATATTCACGAGTGACAAAATTATCAATTATTATATCCTTATAAGTTGCAAACATTACACTCACAAACCCCGCCGCAAAACTAGTCCCACTAAATACTTCATAACCACCATCAACATCCGTACTCAAAACACCATCACCAAAAGCAGCAATATCCACAGACTCATCACCATAATTACTATACCCAGCCAACTCACCACCCTCATCCAAAGCAGCCACAGAAATCACATTATCCAAATTAGCAGGATAAATTGGCTCAACATCATTATCACTTCCATAATTACCAGCCGCAGCCACCAAAATAACACCATTACTATGTGCATATTGTATAGCCTCATCAAGACTATCTGAATAAGAATATCCCCCAAAACTCATATTAATAACATCAGCTCCATTATCAACCGCAAAATAAATTGCAGAAATAATATCATCTAAATACAAAAAACCATCACCAACAACCCTCAAAGACATTATCTCAACACTATTAT
>JAOZUV010000024.1 GCA_029938505.1 Bacteroidales bacterium
CTAATAGAGTAGCTGAAGGAAAAAAAGTTAACGAAAATTATTAGTTTATATATTTGATACTTCCTAGGTAAATTTTAACAGTTTATTGTGAAATAAAATAGTTTACAGATTATTTATTTTAATAAATTTGCTATTAATAAATAAACTAACCTCAAAAACTATGAAAAAAATATTTTTATTGCTTATTGTTATTGTTTTCGCATTTGCGTGTAATAATCCAAAAACTCAAGAAAATACTCAAATTAGTGAAGTAGAAATTACAAAAGTTGATGTTGTAAATTTTGAAAAAAATGCTATTAATTTAATTAATAAGAAAATTGAAATTACAGCCATAGTTAGGCATGTTTGCGAACATGGAGGTCAAAGAATGTTTTTAGTAAGTGAGGAAACTGAAGAATCAGTAAAAGTAGTTTTAGGTGAAAATATGGCTGCATTTAAAACTGATTTAGTTGGAAATACAGTAAAAGTTATTGGTATTGTTGATGAATTACGAATTGATGAAACTTATTTATTAGAGTGGGAAAATGAAATAGCGGTAGAAGTTGAACGTGAAAAAAGTGAAGTTGAGCATGATGGTGGTGAACATGTTGCAGGAAGTAAAGCTGAAGAAGCAGATCAAGGAGATCATATTAGTGCAATTGAAAGTATTGCAAATTATAGAAAAGAAATAGCAGAAAGTGGAAGTGATCACCTTTCATTTTTTACAATTATTTGCGAAACATATAAACTTATAATACTCGCAGAAAACTAAAAATATTAATATTCATTATAAACGCCATTCATTTTTGGGTGGCGTTTTTTTAATACTTGATAGAATGCAATTTAAATGGAGAAAATGGAATAGGGCTATCCATAGAGACTTAGGATATTTCTTTTTTGGAATGGTTGTAATTTATTGTCTTTCGGGCATTGCTATTAATCATCGTAACGACTGGAACCCAAACTATATAATTAGTACATGGGAATTACAAATTAATGTTAATCAGGATTTTAATAAGGAAACAATAAAACAAATCATTAAAGATTATGATATTGATAGCCGATATTTAAATCACTACAAACCCTCTGCGGATGAATTAAAAATATTTTTAAAAGATGGTAATTTAAGTGTGAATTTAAATACTGGCTATGGTTTGTTGGAACTAACTAAAAAACGTCCCATTTTTAAAGCAATGAATTATTTGCATTATAATCCTGTAATTTATTGGACCTGGTATTCAGATATTTTTTCTGGAGCATTAATTATCATAGCTTTGAGTGGGCTCTTTATTTTAAAAGGAAAAAAGGGAATTACACGAAGAGGTGCCTGGCTAACTATTTTTGGAATAGTATTACCCCTTATTTTTTTGATACTTTTTTATTACTAAACTGATATGATAGAAATACTCGTAATTATAGCATTTATAGTATGGTATGTTGGTTCGTTAATTGTTTCCGAAAGCATTGGTAAAAAACGAAAAATAGGAGTAGAGTGGTCTTTTTTTCTCTCTATGATTTTAAGTCCAATCATTGGTTATTTTGTGACTTATTTTAATAAAAAAGAAATTAATTAAGATTTATTAAAGTACCATTTCAAAATCCATCTGTTTTTTCGAAACATCGATTCGTTTAACAATAATTTTTACGCGATCGCCTAATTTATAGTGAGTACCGTAACGTTGACCAATCACCTGATAATTATCTTCATCCAGATAATAAAAATCATCGCGCATATCTCTCATTCTAATCATTCCTTCGCATTTATTATCCTCAATTTCAACGTATAAACCCCATTTACTAACACCCGAAATAAGCCCGTAAAATTGTTGACCAATTTTATCTAACATAAATTCGGCTTGTTTGTATTTTATCGATTCGCGTTCAGCGGCCTCAGCTTTTCGCTCCATTTCGGAACAATGAATACACGTTTTTTCATACTCTTCTTGATTTACCGAAGGCTTGTTTTCAAGATACCACTCTAAAATTCGGTGTGTAATTAAGTCGGGATAACGACGAATAGGAGAAGTGAAATGTGAATAGTGAGCAAAGGCCAGCCCGTAATGCCCAATATTTTTAGTTGAGTAAGCTGCTTTAGCCATGGTTCTGATAGCAATCGATTCGATCATATTTTCCTCACCCTTTCCACTTATTGCTTTAAAAAGTGAGTTGAACGATTGTGATAAACTAGATCGAGTATTGATTTTCATCTGATAACCCAATTTGTTTACAAATTGTAAAAATGTATTTAGTTTCTCAGGATTGGGTTCATCATGTATTCGGTAAATAAAAGTTTTGGAATGATCTTTGCCCTTTTTCTTGCCAATAAATTCAGCCACTTTTTGATTAGCGAGTAACATAAAATCTTCAATCAATCGATTCGAATCATTTTGTTCTTTCACATAAACACTCAATGGTTTTCCATCTTCATCTAAATTAAAACGAACATCATTTGAATGGAAATTAATCGACCCATCTTTATAACGTTGTTCTCGTAATTTTTTAGCTAATTGATCTAAAACTAAAATTTCATCAACTAATTCCCCTTTTTCAGAATCAATAATTTTTTGAACTTCTTCATAATTAAATCGCCGATTGGAATTAATAATAGTTTTCCCAAACCACTGGTTTAATATTGTAGCATTCTCATCCATTTCGAATACAGCCGAAAAAGTATATTTTTCCTCATTGGCACGAAGTGAACACACTCCATTTGATAAAGCTTCGGGAAGCATCGGAATAACACGATCAACCAAATAAATAGAAGTTGCCCGCTCATAAGCCTCATTATCAAGTATTGAATTTTGTTTTACGAAATGCGAAACATCAGCAATATGAACCCCAATTTCCCAATTTCCGCTTTTAAGTTTTTGAATAGAAAGCGCATCATCAAAATCTTTAGCATCAGCAGGGTCAATTGTAAAAGTGCAAATATTTCTAAAATCTCTACGGACTTTTTCCTCCTCTTTTGTGATTTTTCCACTTATTTTTTCTGCTATATTTTCTACCTTTTTAGGGAATGAAAGTGGGAAATCATGCTCCGCTAAAATAGATTGCATTTCCACATTATTATCGCCAGGCTTTCCTAAAATATTAAGAATAATTCCCAAAGGATTTTTTGCTTGATCTGGCCATTCGGTGATTTTTGCTACAACTTTTTCTCCATCTTTTGCCCCTTTAATTTCTTCAAGAGGAATAAAAATATCGGTATGAACTCTTGAGCTATCCGGAATTACAAAAGCAAAATATCTGGAAATTTTAATGGTGCCAACATAATTTTCTTTAGCTCGTTTTAAAATTTCAACAATTTGACCTTCGGGTTTTCGACCACTACGCTGTGGAAAAAGCAAAACCCTAACCAAATCTCCATGAAATGCTCTGAATGTATTATTGGCTGAAATAAAAACATCATCGCCACCTTCATCTGAAATTATATAGGCCTTGCCTGTTTGTTTCATATCCACTTTGCCGGTAACTTGAGTACCTTTATTGGCAAAACGGCCAATATTTTGGCTGTTTAGTTTATATTTTCCAGGGCCAACACCCTCAATTTCTTTAGCTTCGGAGAGCTCTTTTAAAATTTTAGCCACAAGATCTTTACTGGCCTTATCCCTAATTCCAAGTTGACTTGAAATCTGTTTGTAGTTATATGGTCGTTGTGGATTTTTCCCAAATATGCTCAATATGCTTGCAACAAATGTGCTTTTACCGCGTAATTTTCGCTCTTTTTTAGCGCCTTTTTTCATAAGTAATAAACTAGTAATGTATGTAAAGATAGATTAAATGATACCTTTTGGAACAGCATCAATAAGTTTTTTTGTGTATTCCTGCTCGGGATAGTTATAGATTTTTTCAGAATCACCAATCTCAATAATTTGACCATTATTCATGACAGCTAAGCGATCAGACATATGTTTAACAACTGATAAATCATGTGAAATAAAAATATAAGTAAATAGAAATTCTTCTTTTAGTTCGCTTAATAAATTTAAAACATGAGCCTGAACCGAAACATCCAAGGCCGAAACAGATTCATCACAAATAATAAATTTTGGATTGAGACTCAAGGCACGAGCGATACAAACTCTCTGACGTTGTCCACCTGAAAGTTCGTGAGGATAACGATCAAAATGATCAGCCTCCAATTGAACTTTTTCTAATAAATCAATAACTTTTTCTTTTCGGCTTTTTTCATTCTCGAATAAATTGTAAACCTGCATGGGTTCCAAAATAGCATTTCCCACGGTTTTTCGTGGATTTAAAGATGAGTATGGATCCTGAAATATGATTTGGAATTCTTTGCGTAGATTTCTTAATTGAGATTTTGAGTAAGCAGTGATATTTTTATTTTTATAATAAATCCAACCAGAGGTTGGTTCAATTAGTCGTATTATGGAACGACCCAAAGTTGTTTTGCCACAACCCGATTCCCCAACTAAACCCAAAGTCTCTGAAGGATAAACATCAAAACTAACTCTATCTACAGCTTTAATCCATTCTTGTTTTTTTTGAAAGAGTGGTTTTTTAATAGGGAAATATGTAGATAAATTTTTAATCTTTAAAATAGGCTCTCCCGTAGCATATTTTCGTTTAAGCTGGTCAATGTTTTCTTTGTCTTTAACAACCACATCTTTCATTAATGAATTTATGGATTCTTTCGAATCAGTATTCATGAAATCGTCAATAGTTAATAGTTTTGATTGAGTACTGTTCAGTGTTGGACGACATGCAATTAAACCTTTTGTATATGGGTGTTTTGGATTCAGAAAAATAGATTTAATATCCCCTTCTTCTACAATCTTTCCTTTATGCATAACAATTACATGATTAGCAATATCAGCTATAACACCTAAATCATGTGTTATGAAAAGAATGCTCATTTTGTATTTTTTCTGAAGAGATTTGAGTAGTTCTAAAATGGATTTTTGAACCGTAACATCAAGAGCTGTTGAAGGCTCATCAGCAATCAAAATATCTGGTTGACATGATAATGCCATAGCAATCATTACACGCTGTTTCTGACCACCTGAAAGTTGATGGGGAAAATTATCATAAATCAATTCGGGGCGAGGCAACATAACCTCTTTAAATAATTGTATTGTTTTTTGCTTGGCTTTTTTTTTACTAACTTTTTGATGGAGCCTGATAACTTCACTGATTTGCTTTCCACAAGAATAAACAGGATTTAAAGAAGTCATTGGTTCTTGAAAAATCATGGCAATTTTTTTACCTCGATATTCACGAAGTTGAGATTCATCTAATAAAGCAAGATCAATCCAATCACCATTATTTTTGAAATAAATATTGCCAGAACTAATTTTACCTGGATGAGAAATCAGTTGAATAATTGAGAGCGCACTTACAGATTTTCCTGAACCTGACTCTCCAACAACGCCTAATGTCTCCCCTTTATTTAGTGAGAAATTTATAGCGTCAACAGCTCTTAAATTTTCTCTATTGGAAGAAAAATCGACACTTAAATTTTTAATTTTTAAAATTGGATCCTGTGACATTGTAATAATTAAGCTTATTCAAAAATAGGTTTTCTCGTGGACAAAATTTAACAATTGGTATTAATTATTTAAAGTTAGGATAGTAAAGAGTTTAGTGGATGAAAAAAATAAAATATATATTTAGCGATTTAATTTCTTTATTGTATCCTGAGCTTTGTCAGGCTTGCGGAAATTCATTGTTTAAAAATGAAAAGTTGATTTGTCTTTCATGCCTTTATAAATTGCCTAAAACAAATTATCATTTTGAAAAAAATAATATTATTGAAAAAATATTTTGGGGTCGTTTTCCACTTCAAAAAGCGAGCTCTTTTTTATACTTCAGCAAGGGTAGTCGAGTTCAAAATTTAATGCACGAGTTTAAATATCGATCAAAAAAAGAAATTGGGTTTTATTTGGGAGAGCTTTTTGCTAAGGAGCTTTCAAAAGAAAATTGGTTTGATGAAATTGATCTGATTATTCCAGTTCCTCTTTATCATAAAAAGCAAGAAATCAGAGGCTATAATCAAAGCGAAGTAATTGCAAATGGATTTGAAAAACAATCATCAATTCCTGTTGAAATTGGAGTTCTTAAACGAACTGTGGCTTCGGAAACACAAACTAAAAAATCACGTTTTCGTAGATGGGAAAATGTAAGTGAAATTTTTCAGATTGATAATCCTGAAAAAATCATTGGAAAACATATATTAATTATTGATGATGTAATTACAACCGGTGCTACTCTAGAGGCCTGTGCTCAAAAACTATTGTCAATTGAAGGAGTTAAAATTAGTTTAGCATCATTGGCCTATGTTTCTATTTGAATTTTTTGGCTAATACAGTGGTCTTTTTAAAATGATATGAATTTCCGTTGAGATTAAAAACTTCAACGTAAATGATATAAATGCCAGCAGCTAATTGTCTGTTTTCTTCATCTAATCCATTCCAGAAATATAATGCACCCATTCCAGTTAATTCGTTTTTTACAAGATATCGGATTTGTTGCCCTTCACTGTTGAATATAAAAATATTTACACTACCTCCTTCTTCTTTTAGGTTTAGTGAAATTGAAAGTAAATCCTCTTCCCCATCCTGATTTGGTGAAAAAACTTCAGGGGAGATTATAATTTTTTCCGCAGAAACACCGGAATCATAAAATTGAGAATTTTTAAAAGTAGGTGTTCCAAAATCACTATTTTTTGTTGCCGATTGCCAAGAGTTTTCGCTTAAGCCTGAGGTCTCAAAATGAATTTTTTCTAGAGCAACCCCATCTGTGAAATTTAAACTCGGATGATGCATATCTTCTCGATAATGGATTTTATCTATTAATATCCCTGAATCTGAAACTAAGAATAAAAAACCCTCTCGGTTTATTAGATCGGGTAGTTTTGGGACTTTAATAAGATGTGTTGGGAATTCTGTAAAATAACATTTTCTGACATTTTCAGGAGATGGCGATATTATCCAATAATCTTTGGGGTGTATAAATATAGACGTATCAGAAATTCTACATAAGGTGGTATCCGGAGGATTTGGGAAATTGCATTTAATACGGGCAAAATTGATGTGTTTGAAATTTAAAATTTTGTCACTTCTATTATAAATTTCCACATATTCTTCACAGTCTTCAAGCGGATCGAATAAGATTTCATTAATGACTAAATCATTTTTTTGAACAACAAAATAAATAAACTCAAAATTAGTTACACCCATTGTATTTTCTGAAAAATCTTGAATGTTTTGTAGGGATAATTGATAATTTTTGTTTTCCTCGAAGGAGGATAGAAAATACAAATCTAAAATTTGCAAAGATTCATCTGTCTGAACTAAAATTGGATTCCCAACCCCAAGATTAACACTGAAATTTTCTAATATTTGAGTGCTTTCAGGATTGAGAGATTCTGAAAATTCTAATTTTAATTGGTTTGCTTGTATTATTTCTAGGGATGTTAATTGGGGAGCTATGTCATCAATAATGGGAGTTCCAACATATACATCATCAAAATAAAATTTTTGATTGTTGCTGGAAGTATATTTACAAAATAATCCAAAAAACTCTGAAGATTGAATTTCTTGATCAGAGCCGCTTGCTTCGAGGGTAAATAAACATCCTCCATTTTGATCAACATACAATTCCCACAAACCACTTTCACTTCTAATAAGCTTTACTCGAAATTCAAAAGAGCCTGAAATTAGGGCATCTGAAGTTCGACAAATAGAAGTTATTTCATTACCGTTTTGTCTAAATAATTCGATTGCATCTTTTGAACCCGATTCTCCAAATTGCAGAAAATAGCCATTTATATTTTCATCACTTAAATCAGCCTTATCAGTCATTAGGTAAATTCTGCAATTGTTATTTCCTGATGGACTAAAAGCTAGTTTTATCCAAAATTGCCATTCACAATTTTGTTGAAACTGATGAGAAGTAACTAGTGATGAAATGCCCGCCCCTTCAGCCTTAAGCTGTAGTTGAAAAGAGGAGTTAATATTGAAATGATCAATATCACCAATCCATATTGGATTTACAGACAGATTGCCGTCTGAAAAATTATCGTCTATTTGAGCACTGCAAAAAACTGGGGAGCAAAACACTGTGATCAAAAGTCCAAGCATTTTCATGTTTGGCCAAATTGTGTTTGCCATGATTTTTTTACACAAATTTATTTATCAAGAGGTTAAATATACTATTTTTGCGAAGCAATTTCAAGACTGATAGAAAATATAATTTAGTATTTCGTGAAGATTTACAAGGATATAGAAGAATTTAAGGGGGTGAAAAACCCAATTGTTACGATTGGAACTTTTGATGGCGTACATGTTGGTCACCAAAAAATCATTAATCGTATGCGAGATGTTGCAAATAAAGTGGATGGAGAAACTGTTTTGTTAACTTTTTATCCGCATCCTCGTTTGGTGATTCATCCTGACAGCAAAAATTTGCGATTCATCAATATTCAAAAACGTAAAATTGAACTACTTGAAAAGGCAGGAATCAATCATTTGGTCATCATTTCTTTTACAAAAGAATTTTCAAAGCTTACTTCCACCCAATTTATTAAGGAATATATTGCTGAAAAGATTCAGGCTCGTAAACTTATTATTGGCTATGACCATCATTTTGGGAAAAACAGATTGGGCGATTTCTCAATTTTATATGATTTAGGAAAAGAATTTAATTTTGAAGTTGAAAAAATTCCTGCTCAAGATGTAGAAAATATTGCGGTTAGTTCTACTAAAATTCGTAAAGCTTTAGATGAAGGAAAAATTAAAGTAGCTAATAATTTATTGGGCTATGAATATTCCATCACAGGCGTTGTTGTAGAGGGAAATAAAATTGGAAGAACGATTGGATTCCCAACGGCAAATATTGAGCTTGAAAATGAATATAAACTGATTACCGCCAATGGTGTTTATGCCAGTCGTGTTGAGTATGAGGGAGTTATTTATCAAGGAATGAGTAATATTGGGGTTCGTCCAACGGTGAATCATAGCGATTTAACAATTGAAGTAAATATTTTTAATTTTGATAAAGAAATCTACGGAGAAACGATTAGTATTTATTTTGTAGATCGTATTCGCTCTGAGGTTAAATTTGATGATTTAGAGGCCTTAAAAGATCAGTTGACTCTAGACAAGGAAACGGTGAAAAAGCTGTTGTAAGTTGATTAAAATTATTCCCACACCTAAATTTGTTAACTTTAGGCACTCATAACTTTAGTTCACTCTAGGCATTTTTAAAATTATGGCTAAACAAAAATATTACGTTGTTTGGAAAGGGAATAAGCCTGGCATTTATACCTCTTGGGATGAGTGCAAAAAACAGATTACTGGTTTTATAGGTGCTGTTTATAAATCTTTTGAAGATAAAATACTAGCTGAAAAAGCGTTTAAGGGTAATCCCTATTTGTATGTTGGAAATAAAAAGAATCCGTTTTCTTCGAAAACCAATAGTTCTGTTGGCAGACCGATAAAAAATTCAATTTCTGTTGATGCAGCTTGTAGTGGAAATCCTGGTATTTTAGAATATCAGGGTGTTAAAACAGCGACCAAGGAAGAACTTTTTCATTTGGGACCATTCCCAGAAGGAACTGTAAATTTAGGGGAGTTTTTAGCCCTTGTTCATGGTTTAGCTTTTTTAAAAAAACACAATTCTACTCTTCCGATATATACTGATTCAATCACAGCCATGAAGTGGGTGAGAGTTAAGAAAATAAATACCAAGCTTGAGCGAACGCTTAAAAATGAAGAACTATTTAAATTAGTAGATCGGGGTATTGAGTGGCTAAAAAATAATGAGTATTCCAACCCTATCATTAAGTGGGAAACTTCTGTTTGGGGTGAAATTCCTGCTGATTTTGGGAGAAAATAACACCGACTTTATTGTAAAACAAAAAAAAGCCCTCAAAATTTTGAGGGCTTTTTTAATATATTAAGAATGCTAATTCTTTTTTATCTTAAATTGAAGTTAGCGTGTCCAATAATATTTCCACCTTCATAAACATCAACCTTATATTCACCAGCTGCTAAATCTTGGTTAGCTTTATCCCAGTAACAACAAACAGTAACTGCTTCGTTTGCATAATCAACAGTTTTCATGATTGAATACTGTAATTTATCACCATTATAATCGAAAGCAAATTCGTCACCTGTTCCCTTAGCTAAAATTTTGTTATCTGGCCCAGCAATACGAATGTAAACATTTTTGGATCCTGCTTTAGCAATAACATTTTCTACTAAAGTAAAACAAACTTTAATTTTGTTTAATTTACTTGCTTTGTCCATTCCTCTTTCTTTGCCATTAGATTTAACTCTTACTCCTTCTGCAGTAACAGCGAATGTTTTAATAACACTTGCTTTGTCAACTTGATCAGTTAAAGAGTTTTTGATTTTAGTTAAACTAGATGTTTTTTCTTGTTCAGCAGCAAACTGACCTTTAACCATAGTGTTTTCGTCAGTCAGTTTTTGGTTTTCTACTTTTAGCTGATCAATTTGTTTAACATAACCGTCAGAAATTGTTTGAAGTTCTTCGAATTGTTTTTTGATTTTGAAATAACTCCATTTGTATTTAAGAGCATTTTCAATTTCTGTAGCTTTTGCTTGAATAACACTGTCTTTTTCGGTTAATGTACCTGCTAGTTCAGTATTTTCAGCTTTAAGTTGACTATGATCAGTCATTAGTTTGTCTAAATTGGCTTGAAGCTCAACACGCTGAGATTCTTTTTCTGCAAGTAGACCAGTTAATTCATTTTTTGTGTTTATCCACATGAAAATTGCACCAGCAACAGCTAGTACTAATACAATGGTTAATACTTTGAAAAGCATTCCACCTTTTTGTTCTTGTTCGCTCATAATTTTAATACGATTTTATGATTAGTTTTTAATTTGGTTAAAAAATTTAAAGATTTGTTCTAAATTCTCCCTAGATGCTGCAAATATAGTAAAAAAACTATTTTTCCAATAAGAAAACAAATATAATTTCCTCATTTACAACCCACATTAATCTAAAAAAATAACTGCAAAACATCTTTTGATATTGTTTAAATAAAAAAAGGGTCGAATTTTTTCGACCCTTTTTAATTTATCAATGATATTTTTTTAGTGTCCACCCCCACCAATTACTCTAAATTGGTCTCCGGTTTCTTTGACAATTCTTTTATACCATGCCTCACCATAGCCTGGTTGTTTTACATCAGGAGTCATAATTTTCCATCCTGTAGGAACAGCTCTTTCTGTTTTTATATTTCCATCCATATATTTCATGAAAAGAAATTTATATAATTTTTCCCAGGTGTAAGTAACGCGATTTCCTTGACTTACAGAATAATTGGTCAAATATTTAACAGCCATAGCTGGGTCTTTTTTATAAAGAGCCAAAGCCCCTTCATCAATAGCAGGAGTTAAGTCTATAAATTCATTTTCGAATTCAGATTGAACTTTTTCTATATCAGCATGAATAACATTATAGCGTGTATATGCAAAATTGCTTACTTGGTTAAAGATCCAAAAAGCAGAATTATCTGACCATTCCATCATTTCACCATTTCCTTCAGCAAAAGTTTCAGGAACTTCTGTTATAGAAGAGTACATTGGTGTGTAAACTGAACTTGCAGCGTCATCAAGGCCAAACCAAAAAATTCCACCAATTTCATCGGGTAAAAAGTTACGCGATTGAGTAACAAACGAAAATCCAGTTTGTTGAGTAGCTGTTGCACGTTCGTTGCAATATTGAACACTATCAACCTCCCAATATAAACCTCTCCATCTGTAAGGATTTGCATAAGGGCCAGCGCCGATATCTTTACTCATATCTAATTCGGTACCTTCTAAATGATCGCGCATAAACATCATCATATCATGAACACTTACCTTTTGTTTTGGTTTTACCCAAAGAGGCATTCTATTTGATGCAAAATTTTTATATGTTAATGGCTTTCCTTCTTCAGCTTCTTCCGGATGTTCTATATGACCTTTAGCGTAATTCCAATATTTATCTATTCCATCAGTAACCTTGTTAAACATGGTCCAAACACGAATCTCACAAAAACGAGCACCCCCAAAATTAATGGGAGCATAAACATCGGAGAAGCTAAAAAATTTGTCTTTTCCTTCGTAAAATCCTTTTTCTTTAGCAAAAGTGATAACATCTTTAGCGTTGAAAGTCATTGCACCAGGATCGTTCCAATTATTCTCTTTCTGATAATCAAATGTTGTGATACGAGCTTGGTTTGCATGACCAGAAACATAACCATCAGGAATACGCATTGCAACCCAAACAGCACCTTTTTCGCCTTCACCTTTGCCGATTAATTCCATAATCCATACCTCTTCTTTATCAGCAATAGAAAACGATTCTCCCGAACTTGCATAGCCATAAGTATCCATCATCCAAGCAATATTTTTAATTGCTTCGCGAGCTGTTTTTGATCGTTGTAGACCAATATAAATTAAACTACCATAGTCCATAATTGCTCCTGATTGACTTCCCAGTTCTGGACGGCCACCATAAGTTGTTTCACCAATAGCAACCTGATACTCATTCATATTTCCAACAACATTGTAAGTTTCAGAAACTTGAGCAATTTCTCCTAAAGGTTTACCTGTATCCCACTCATAAATCTTTAACATGGATCCCTCTGGCCATTTGGCTGCAGGCCAGTGATACAATTCGCCATACAAAACATGTGAATCAGCAGCATAAGAAATCATTGTAGAGCCATCAACAGAAGCGCCTTTGGTTACCAAATAATTTGTACATGCATTTGATTGAAAGCCTAAAGAAGCAATCAATAAAATACTTAATGTTAAAATCAGTCTTTTCATAATTTTTTATAATGTTTAAAATATTTCAAATAAGCATAGCCTTTAGACTAAGTGTGCAAATATAATAATTTAAGATAGGTAATTAGGGAATTTAACATTTGTGATTTATAGATATATATCAAAGCGTAATTTTTATTGATGAATGGGCTTGAATAATTGTGGTGGATTTAAATTTCTTGTTTAATAT
>JAOZUV010000305.1 GCA_029938505.1 Bacteroidales bacterium
TCTTCCTGCAATCTCGCGTTCAACCACACCTGCTTTACACATTTTCATGGCAGTAGTGTGCATGTCGTAAGCAATATTTACTGCCTTTTCAATTTCTTCAATTTCGTATTCATCCTTGGTAGAACGTAGTTTAACAACGGCCTCAATGAGCTCTTGCGAAACATAATCTTTGGCACGAGCAGTTAAAAATCCTAATAATTGTTTAAGTTGGACCAAGCGATCACCACGGTAATATGGCAAGAAATGAACCTTGCGACTTGACTGAATAACCGTGTTTAAAAATTCTGCTAAATCTGTATAAGGAACGGTATTCCCCACCCCTACTTTAGCAGCTAAATCTTTTACCAAGGGTTGTGGTCCCATCCAAATAATATCCTCAATATCCACATCATTGGCGAAAATATAATCTTTATCATTATCGATGTCGATCACCCCTACGAAATCTGGAATATCCAATCCAAAGAAATATAAGAAATCGCTATCCTGACGGAAGTGATAAGTATTTGCTGGGTAATTATACGAGGCTTCAGAATTACCAAGAATTAAGGCAAGACCTGATTTCATCTCTTTTTTTAGTCGATTACGACGGTCGATATAAACTTCTTTTTTAAACATAATATGTGTGTTTTATAATTATTATTTATATTTTTCTTATTCTAAAAAATTCCAAAAATTAAATCATAAAACCCAATGTCTTAAAAGGAGTGCTATTGGGAGTTTGTAATTTGAACATTGGGATTTATTTGTTTTTTGGTGCTTGTAATTTGTTATTTCTATTTTGCCATTAATGCTTCAATTTCATCTGCTTCAATAGGAATGTTCGCCGTTAAATCTTTGGGGCCATTCTCTGTTATTAATATATCATTCTCCAGACGGACGCCAATTTTTTCATCTTGGATATAAAGTCCAGGCTCGCAAGTGAAAACCATACCGGCTTTGAAAGGTTCTGTTTTTAAGCCAACATCGTGTACATCCAACCCTAAGAAGTGAGATGTGCCATGCATGAAATAGTTGAATAAAATGCCTTTAGCTATAGCTGGGTCATTGGCTTCACTTTGTTTCATCAAACCTAAGCTCACAATTTCTTTCTCCATAAATTTATTTACAGCAGCATTCACTTTTTCAATGCAATTTCCAATATGCAATAATTTTATGGCTTGTTTTTGAACATTTAAAACGGATTCATAAACCTCTCTTTGGCGTTTTGAAAACTTACCATTAACTGGGATGGTTCTTGTTAAATCAGCTGTATAATTTGCATACTCAGCCCCAAAATCCATCAATAACAAATCGCCATCTTTACATTCTTTATCATTTTCGATATAATGCAAAGTGCAGGCATTCAAACCTGAAGCAATGATGGGTGGGTAACCATGTCCATTGGCTGAATTCATAGTAAATTCATGATCGATCTCAGCTTGAACCTGATATTCTTTCACGCCCGGTTTCACATATTTCAGTAAACGGCGAAATCCTTTTTCAGTAATATCACAAGATTTTTCGAGCAATTCAATTTCGATATCTGATTTAATGGTTCGAAGATCAGCCATGATTGGAGCGGCACGTTCAAATTCATGGTTTGGATATTTTTTCCTAAGACGCTTAGCGAAACGCTCGTCACGAGATGGATAGTCAACCTCAAATTTGGGATATTCATTAGAATTGAAATAAATATTTTTGGAAGAAAAAATGATTTCACGAAGAACCATATTCATTCGGTTCATGGACATCACATTTTTGATACCCGAAATATCTTGAGCTTCTTGCTTAGTTAGTTTATGTCCAAACCAAGTTTCCAATTCAACATTGGATTCGCGAATAAATAAAATTTCATGAAATTCGGGATTGGGATGATCAGGAGCTAGAATCAAAATTGTTTGCTCTTGTTCAATTCCTGTTAAGTAAAACAAATCCGAGTTCTGACGAAAAAGGAAAAACTGATCACCACTTCTGAACATTTCATCGTTAGAATTAAAAATGACTACCGAATTCTCCTTCATTTTAGCGATAAAATTCTTGCGGTTGTGTACGAATAATTCTATATTAATTGGCAAATACCTCATCCCTACTATTTTTTATTTATAACGGTTAAAAATTTGAGGCGGTTAACCCGCTGAATCCAAATTAAAAATTAAATTTGTTTCTCTTTTACAGATTACAAATGTAAAATAATTTGTAAAGAGCTAGAACCTAATATTTAAAATTTTTCTGATAAAATTAACCATCATGAGTAAATCGTTTTTAGCATTTTCGTCTGTAACGAAAAAAATTACCATGGCAATCGTAGGACTTTTCCTGATTGTTTTCTTGCTCGTGCATTTAGGAATTAATTTATTTCTATTGCCGATACATGATGAGCACAAAGAGTGGTTCGCCGCTGCAGCTCACTTTATGGGAACCAATTGGCTTGTAAAAGCCTTCGAAATTGTTTTAATGGCAGCCTTTTTGATCCATATTTTAATGGGCATTATTTTACAAATTGAAAACTGGATGGCCAGAGGTCAGGGCTATAAAGTAGCTTCTAAGTCAAAAACATCCTTTATGTCGAAGTATATCATTTGGACAGGGGTTACTATTTTTCTTTTCCTTATTGTTCACTTCTACAATTTTTACTTAATTAAATTAGGTTTGATTGTTGCGCCAGAAGCTGCGAACATTGCTCATCCGCAAGAAGAGCATTTTTATGAATTGGCAGTATGGCTATTTACAAACGACAATGTATTTAATATTCTATATTTAATTTCATTCGTCGCTTTAGGAATTCATTTGAATCACGCATTCCAATCGGCATTCCAAACTTTGGGGCTTAATCATAAAAAATACACGCCTTTTATTAAAGGTGTTGGGCAAGCTTTCTCGATCATTATCCCTGCTGGGTTTATGATCATCCCATTGTATTTTATGTTTATAGTTTAGATAAAGAAATTTTGCTTCAACCTAATAAATAAAAAAAGTAATGACAAAATTAGATGCAAAAATACCGGAAGGACCATTGGACAAAAAATGGACAAAATATAAGGATAATGCCAAATTGGTAAATCCTGCCAACCGTAAAAAACTTGATATTATTCTTGTTGGAACAGGTTTAGCCGGAGGTGGTGCTGCTTCAACTCTTGGAGAAATGGGCTACAATGTAAAAGCTTTCTGTTTCCAGGATACTCCTCGTCGTGCGCACTCTGTAGCCGCTCAGGGAGGAATCAATGCAGCCAAAAATTACAAAAACGATGGCGATAGCGATTATCGCTTATTTTATGATATGATTAAAGGTGGTGATTACCGTGCCCGTGAAGCGAATGTTTATCGCGCTGCTGAGGTAAGTAATGCAACCATTGATCAATTAACTGCACAGGGTGTACCTTTTGCACGTGAGTATGGTGGAACATTAGACAATCGCTCTTTTGGTGGGGTTCAGGTTTCACGTACTTTTTATGCTAAAGGTCAAACCGGACAGCAATGTTTACTCGGTGCTTATTCAGGAATGATGCGCCAAGTGAAAGAAGGAACAGTGACCATGTATCCACGCCGCGATGTGTTGGATATGGTTATTGTTGATGGCAAAGCTCGTGGAGTAATTGCTCGTAATTTGGTTACCGGAAAAATTGAACGCCATTCTGCTCATGCCGTAATATTGGCAACCGGTGGT
>JAOZUV010000025.1 GCA_029938505.1 Bacteroidales bacterium
CGAACAAAAAATTTATATAGGGTTCAACCCACTTTACCCAAGAATGAATATATTTTAGGGGATATAAATCTAGCTTTTCCGCGACGCGTTATCGAAAGTATCATTGATTTTATTGAAAGTTTGGATGAGGTTGTTCCTGGAGTTGCCAATCCTGATAATTTGGTTTATGCTCCTGAAATTAAATTTTATTCGAGTAGAATTAGTAATGATTTATTCAATGGATTGAAATTTATAGGGGATTGTTCAGGACAAACCCGATCCATTATTTATGCTACTGCGCATGGCTATCTGGAAGGTGAAAAATTAATTAAAGAATTAAAAAAATCATAAATTAAACAAAACAATCATGACAAAACGGTTCAAAATAATTCCATTGGTGTTAATACTTTTTGGGATTTTAATAGCATTTCCTTCGGAAGCTAAAAAGAAAAAAATTGAAGAAGAAAAATTTACTATAAAATCAAGTCTTGTTAAAGGATTAAAATGGAGGAATATTGGCCCTGCATTTGCTTCGGGTCGTATTGCAGATTTTGCTGTAAATCCTGATAATCCAAGCGAATATTTTGTAGCTGTTGCTAGTGGCCATGTTTGGAAAACGGTAAATAATGGTACCACTTTTACTCCTGTATTTGACGGACAAAAATCGTATTCAATTGGAGTAGTAACAATGGATCCTAATAATCATAATGTTGTGTGGGTTGGAACTGGTGAAAATAATCACCAAAGAGCACTTGGATATGGTGATGGTGTTTATAAATCTGTTGATGGTGGTAAAAGTTGGAAAAATATGGGCTTGAAAGAATCCAGACAGATTGGTGGTATTGTTGTAGATCCTAATAATTCGGATATTGTTTATGTTGCTGCTGAAGGTTCTGTTTGGGGACCTGGTGGTGATCGTGGATTATATAAAACGACAGATGGTGGAACAACTTGGAAAAAGGTTTTAGAAGTTTCAGAAAATACTGGTGTTAACAATATTGTTATGGATCCTAGAGATTCCAAACTTTTATATGCTACTTCTGAGCAACGTCGTCGACATGTTCATACAAAAATTGGTGGAGGACCAGAATCTGCTATCTATAAATCAACTGATGGTGGTGAAAACTGGCGCAAACTAAAGTCTGGATTACCTGGTGGTGATGTAGGTGGAATGGGTATCGCTATTTCTCCAGTAAATCCTGATGTTGTTTATGCAATTATCGAAGCCGCTGGTAAATCAGGTGGATTTTTCCGTTCAACCAATAGAGGGGAATCTTGGTCAAAAATGAGCAGCTATGTTTCAAGTGGACAATATTACAATGAAATCGTTTGTGATCCTGTTGATGCTGATAAAGTTTACTCTACAGAAACCCGGACAAAAGTAACTTTTGATGCAGGTAAAACCTGGACTAGTCTTTCTAATAGAGGTCGGCATGTGGATGATCACGCTATGTGGATTGATCCTAGTGATACTAAGCATTATATGATTGGTGGCGATGGTGGAGTTTACGAATCATTTGATGATGGTAAGACATTTATATTTAAATCAAATCTCCCGGTAACTCAGTTTTATAGAGTAGCTGTTGATGATTCCTATCCCTTTTATTGGGTTTATGGTGGAACTCAAGATAATAATAGTTTTGGAGGTCCTTCTCAAAATACAACTAGATCTGGTGTAACTTCTGCAGAATGGATCGTAACTCAAGGTGGCGATGGTTTTTGGCAAGCCATTGAACCAGGGAATCCTGATATCGTTTATTCTGAATCTCAATATGGTCATATTGGTCGTTATGATAAGAAAAGTGGTGAGTCTATAAATGTAAGACCTGCACCTAAAAAAGGGGAAGATGTTTATAAATGGAATTGGAATGCTCCTTTCTTTATAAGTTCACATTCACCCACTCGATTATACATGACTGCTAATAAAGTATTCAGAAGCGAGGATCGTGGAAATAGCTGGAAAGTAATCAGTGATGATATTACTTCTAAAACAGACAGAAATACATGGCCAGTTATGGATAGATATTGGAGTGTTGATGCCGTTGTAAAAGATGTATCGACTTCTCTTTTCGGAATGGGAGTTTCTCTTGCTGAATCTAGAGTACAAGAGGATTTGATTTATGTTGGAACCGATGATGGAGTGATTTCTGTTTCTGATCAAACTGGTGCAGAATGGTTTCAAACAAAAGAATTTCCTGGAGTGCCAGCCTTTACTTATGTCAGTGATATTATGCCATCGAAATTTGATGCGAATGTAGTATTTGCGACTTTTGATAATCGGAAAAGAGATGATTTCAAACCTTATGTATTGAAAAGTACTGATAAAGGTAAAACATGGAAATCAATTGCCAGTAATTTACCTGAAGATGAAACTGTACATACAATTGAGCAAGATTTTGTAAATCCTGATTTGATTTTTGTGGGTACAGAGTTTAGCGTTTATTTTACGGTGAATGGTGGTAAAGATTGGACTAAACTAAATGCAGGCTTACCTTCAATTGCTGTTCGTGATATGACTATCCAAGAACGAGAAAACGATTTGGTTTTAGCAACTTTTGGTCGTGGGTTTTATATTTTAGATAACTACTCTACACTGAGAGATTTGAATGAGGAATTATTAGCAAAAGAGGCTCATATTTTTCCCATTGAAGATGCTTTAATGTATGTCCAAACAAGAAGTAAAGGTGGTCAGGGATCAACCGCATATAATGCCCCTAATGCTGCATTTGGTGCAACTTTTACATATTATATTAAAGATGGAGCTAAAACTTTGAAGCAGATGAGAACTGCAAAAGAGAAAAAGCTCATTAAGGATAAAGCGCCTATACCAACTCCAAGTATGGATGAGATTAGAGCAGAAAATAATGAAGTTAAGCCTTATCTGATCTTTACAATTAGAGATGAAGACGGAAATGTGATTAATAGAATTCATAAATCTGTTAGTAAAGGAATGACTCGTGTAAATTGGAATTTACGTTATAATCATTCAACTTCAGTTCAATTAAAAACTAATAAATTTAATGCATTTCCACGTGCTGCATTTGGAACTCTTATTATGCCTGGTAAATATTCAGTCTCTATTGATAAAGTTGTAAGGGGAGAAGTGACTGCTTTAGTAGCCCCTACTTCATTTAATGTTATTCCTTTAAACAACACAACTTTACCTGGAAATAGAGATAAATTAGTTGCTTTCCAAAAAGAAGTTTCAACTTTAACTCGTTTGGTTTCTGGAACAGAATCAGTTGTTGAAGAATTAGTGAAACGTGTTCAGTATGTAAAACAAGCTGCACATAATACACCTGGTATTCCTCATGAATTAATGGCGCAAGCATCTGTTTTGGAAAAAGAATTGGATGATATTTTATGGAAATTTAATGGACAAAAACCACGTGCGAGTAGAGAAGAAAATTGGACTGCTCCACCAGCAATAAATGAGTATTTACAAGTGGTTGCTTACGGAACCTATAGCTCAACTTCTGATCCTACTGAAACAATGAAAGAGCAATATAATTTAACAGTTGAAGCATTTAAACCTGTTTATGACAGGGTGAAAATTATACTTGAAAGTGATATTGTAAAACTCGAATCTGAGTTGGATAAGTATGGTGCTCCATATACTCCTGGCAGATTACCTGAGTGGAAATAGTAGATTTAATCATTATAAAAAGGGGAGCCCAAACGGGCTCCCCTTTTTTGTTAAATTTTGTACTGAAAGTCTTGAATATAATAATACTTACTACATATGTAACTTTAACGATATTTGCGTTAGCATTTTTATTACTTTTGCTGCTCGTTATTGTGTAGTTCTGTTTGGTGTTAATAAACTGTTAACATTATCTTTGAGTATATTATGTCAGTACTACATATTATCTTTGTTGAAAATTTATTAATGATATTATCACCATGAACATACGAAAACTTACGATTGGAACAACTATTTTAATTTTGATGGGAGCCATCTCATATTTTTCTATGGTTTACCTAACTTCTTTAAAAAAGAAACCGCAGCCACCTCAAGTAGTTAAAAACATACCTCTGGTTAAAACGCAAAAAATAAGCTATATCAATATCCCAATAAGTATTGTAAATCAGGGTCGTTTAAGTAGCTATCATAAAGTAGATTTGATTTCTGAAGTGCAGGGAAAAATTTTGCCAGGCGATGTTACACATAAAGCAGGTCAATCTTTTAAGAAAGGTCAATTGCTTTATAGTGTTTACGATGAAGAGGCTAAACTCGCATTGCGTGCTGCTAAAAGTAGGTTTTTAACTTCTGTAGCAAATGTGTTACCAGACATTAAATACGATTTTGAATTAAATTATTCGGAATGGATGACGTTTTTTAATGCCATTGATTTAGAAAATGAGCTTCCTGAATTACCAAAATTTAAATCAGAACAAGAAAAAATTTACCTAGCAGGGAAGAATATTTTTAATGATTATTATACGATTCAAAGTAGCGAAATACGATTGGCAAAACATCAAATATTTGCTCCTTTCAACGGATCATTTGCACAAGTTTATTTACAGGAAGGTTCCATTGCAAATCCTGGAACGCGTATAGCATCAATAATTCGTACAGATTTGCTAGAGTTAGAAGTTTCTTTTGAAGTGGATCAAGTAAAGTGGTTGAAAATTGGTCAGCCTGTTGAATTAAGAATGGATAAGCAAGCTGTTGCTCAAGGTAAAATTAGTCGTATATCTGATTTCGTAGATGCCAAAACACAATCGGTTTTAGTCTATGTTGGGGTGCCAAATACAGTAAATCAAAAACTTTATGAGGGCATGTATATGAATGCTCGATTTTATGGATTTTCATTAAATCATGTGATGAAAGTTCCTCGTTCTGCTGTTTTTAATTTCGACGAAATTTATTTGGTTGAAAAAAATAAATTGAAAAAAACACGTATTGAAGTGGTGAAAGTAGATCAAGATTATCTCTACTTTTCAGGACCTGCCGAAAATAGTATTATGGCTATAGAGTTGCCATTAAATCCATCTGATCAAATGCAGATAAGAGCGCAATTGATAAAACAGTAATCCGATTTTAGAATTTGTTTATGAAGAAAATAGTTAGTGCATTTGTAAAATATCCTTTTTATGCCAACCTAATTGTGGCGGTATTGCTATTGGCGGGAACTTTTAGCATGCTAAGCATGAAAAAATCTTTCTTTCCGGAAAGGAAAACCACCACTATTATGGTGAATGTAGCTTATCCGGGAGCTTCTCCAAAAGAGATGGAAGAAGGGATTACCACCCGTGTTGAAGAAGCTTTGCGTGGATTGATCGGAATTAAAGAAATTACCTCTACTTCTTCCGAGAATTTTGCTAGTATTCAGGTAGAAACAACCGGAAAATATGATATCGATCTTACTTTAGCCGAAGTAAAAAATGCGGTTGATGGGATTAGTTCTTTCCCAATTGATGCAGAAAAACCTATTGTTTTTAAACGTCGATCGAGTACGCAAGCAGCTTTTTTAGGATTAAGTGGCGATGTTGATTTGATTACACTTAAAAAATTGGCTGATGCCATTGAAATTGACATTTACAATTCAGGTGTTATTTCACAATTGAGTGTGAGTGGTTATCCTGATTTGGAAATTTCTGTCGAAATATCTGAAATTAATTTATTACGTTATAATTTGAGTTTTGCTGAAATCTCCAATGCAATTCGAAATAATAATCAGGATTATTCGGCTGGTTTACTGCGTAATGATAAAGAAGAAATTTTAATTCGCTCGCGTTCGCGTACTGTAAACCCGGATGAAATAGCTGATATAGTTGTTCGGGCTCAACCCGATGGTAGTCAGATTCGTATTCGAGATGTAGCAACTGTCAAGCTACAGTTTTCTGAAACACCACGACAAACAGAAATGAATGGACAATTGGCCATATCATTTAATGTAAGTAAGTTAGCTGAGGAGGATTTAGAAGAGATTACAGATTTCTTACGGATTTATGTTAAAGATTTTAATGATACTCATGATAATGCAGAATTAAACATCACTTTCGATTTTCTTAGTCTTTTAATTAGTCGATTAAATCTATTGTATTCAAATGGACTTATAGGTCTAATCCTTGTATTGATTACACTAAGTCTATTTTTAAATGTGCGACTCTCCTTATGGGTAGCTTGGGGAATCCCAGCTTCATTTTTAGGTATGTTTATCATTGCTAGCATGGTTGGAATAACCATAAATATGATCTCCTTATTTGGGATGATCTTGGTGATTGGTATTCTGGTGGATGATGGGATAGTGATAGCCGAAAATATTTTTCAGCACTTTGAAATGGGCAAAACACCTATGAAAGCTGCTGTTGATGGCACTATGGAAGTATTACCTGCTATTACCACTTCAATATTAACAACCATGGTTGCATTTCTGCCACTTTTGTTGCTCACCGGGCGAATGGAGATGATGTACGAAATGGCTTTTGTTGTAATAGTCAGTCTTGGTATTTCTTTAGTTGAAGCCTTTTTTGTATTACCGGCTCATCTTGCCAGTCCAAAAATATTGAAAAATCGGATCGATAAAGAGGAAAAAAATACTACACCCTGGATTCGGAGGAAATTGGATGTTGGCGTTTCTTTTTTGCGTGACAGACTTTACGGACGTGTTTTAAGGTTTATGATTAATTGGAAATGGCTTGCTTTGGGATTGCCCATTTCGGCTTTTATGGTGACTATTGGTTTGTTAAAAGGTGGGCTTATCAATTACACTTTTTTCCCGGCTATGGAATTTGATCAAATCAATATTGAGATTGCATACAAACCAGGATCTGGTGAAAAACAAACATTGAAGACTCTTCATCGATTTGAAGATGTTATTTGGCAGGTAAATGAAGACTTGATGGAAGAGTATGCTGATACAAGCACTTTTGTGAAATATACGTTTGTTAATTTAGGGAGCGCCTTTAGTGGAACGGAATCTGGAGCACATGCCGGTTCCTTAATGGTGACTTTCCGCGATATGGAGGATTCACCTATTTCTACTTCACAGATATCAACACGGGTTCGTAAAATTATTGGTAAAGTCCCGGAAGCTGAAAAATTGAATATTGGAGGAAGAAACCGATGGGGAAGTCCTCTTTCTATTAGTTTGATGGGTAAAGATTTAGATGAACTTAATCAGGCTAAAGATTTCCTGAAAACAGAACTAAATGGGATCCAAGATTTAAAAGATATTACTGAGAATACTTCTGTTGGTAAACGTGAAGTTCAAATTAAGTTAAAACCAAAAGCATACTTCTTAGGCTTATCGCAAGCCGAAATTGCTAATCAATTACGATATGGTTTTTTTGGTGGACAAGCACAGCGTTTACAATCTGGAAAAGATGAAATACGTGTTTGGGTTCGCTATCCTCAGTCCGATCGTTTACATATTGGTCAGCTTGAGAATGTAAAGATTAAAACTGTAGCGGGCGAATATCCATTAATGGAATTGGTGGATTATACTATTGAGCGTGGACCCGTAAGTATTAAACATTTTAATGCTGCTCGCGAGATACGCATCGATGCAGAATTGGTTGATTTATATTCTCCTGTTCCACCAATTTTGGCAAGGGTTAATAAAGAAATTCTTCCTAGACTTGAAGCCAATTATCCGGGTGTAAGTGTTATGTATCAAGGGCAACAACGCGATGGTGGAGATGCTCAAAAAGAAATGGCTAAATATTTTGGTATAGCTTTTGCCCTTATGATTATCATTATTATGTTTCATTTTAAATCATTCTCTCAAAGTTTTATTATTATCTTAATTATCCCGTTGGGATGGTTAGGTTCTGTTTGGGGACATGGATTAGAAGGATTCCCCATCTCAATTTTAAGTGCTTGGGGAATGGTTGCCCTTTCGGGGGTTATTATTAACGATTCGGTGGTGTTTCTGGCAAAATACAATGGATTACTACTGGAAGGATATAGTATTAAAGATGCTGTTTATCGAGCAGGTATTTCACGTTTCAGACCAATTTTACTTACAACAATTACAACTGTTGCAGGTTTATATCCTTTGATTTTGGAGAATAGCTTTCAAGCCCAGTTTTTAATTCCAATGGCCATTTCTTTGGCTTATGGTGTGTTGTTTGGCACTAGTTTTATTCTTCTTTTCTTCCCGCCGATGATTTTGGTGTTGAATGATTTGAAGCGTTATTATATTGGTTTCAGACGGACTATTAGTAGACTTATTGGTGGCGAAGAAGTATTTGATGGTAATTTATTGCCTGATGGATTGGAAGTAGAACCTGCCATTCGCGATAGTAAACGAATAATAAAATAACAATGAAAGATTTAAAATTGATTATACTATTGATGTTTTTGTCCGTAGGTTTCACTGGATTAAAGGCTCAAACAGCGACACCATTAAGCTTAAAAAGTGCTATTGATATAATGCTCGAAAAGAATTTTGATATTCAAATAGTGGGGAAAAATTTAGAAAGTGCTCGCTTGAACAATACTTTGGGTGAAGCTGGATTTTATCCGATGATTGATATTGGAGCTGTTCAGAATAATCGTTACGATAATACCCGAGCTAATGTAACAACGAATGATCGTGACGAATCTGTGAGTAATAACGTTAGACCTTATGCTCAGTTAAATTGGACCCTTTTTAACGGATTTGCTGCCCGTATTAGCAAGGATAAGTTTGAAATGTTAGAAAATTTATCTGAAGGCAATGTAGCTTTAGTGGTTGAAAATAATATTCAAGCAGTAGTTTTGGCCTATTATCAAGTCTTGCTGAATGTTGAAAAACTCAACACTATTGACAGGGTTAAGAAATTATCGAGTGACCGCTACGATTATATACTTACTAAACAAAGTTATGGGGGAGCTGTTAGTTACGACGTTTTACAATCTCAAAATGCTTTTTTAAGTGATTCCACTTCTTATCTTTTACAGCAGTTGGAGCTAAAAAAATCCTTCTTGAATTTGAACCTTCTTTTGGGAATTGATAAATCCAGCAAATTTAAACTTACGGATGATTTTAAAGTTGTGGAAGCCAAATATGATTTCACAATGATCGAATCAAAAATGCTGAATGATAATAAAACACTCACCAATCAATTTATTAACCAGGAGATTTTAAAAAAGAATATTTCTTTTGCACAAAAATCACTTTATCCTAGTTTACGATTTTCAGGAGGGGCTGATTATACAAATTCCGGAATTGATTTTGTTGGCCTAGATCGAACTACTTCATATTCTTACGATTTTTATGCAAATTTTTCTTTGAGTTTTAATTTGTTTAATGGAGGTAAAACCCGTCGGGCGATAAAAAATGCCAGAATTCAGGAAGAAATTGGACAATTAGGAGTTGATCAGATGAAGCAGAGTTTATCGAATGCCCTTGAAACAATTTTCGAAATGTATAGTATTCGTAAGCAATTATTGCAAGTAGCTAATTTATCGCTTGAAAAATCAAAACTGAATTTGGATCTTTCTACCGATCGTTTTAAAAGTGGTTCAATCAACTCTTTTAATTTCAGGGATATCCAATTAGTGTATATAAATGCTGAGTTTAATAGATTGGAAGCTGTTTATAATTTATTAGATGCTAATACTGAAATTTTACGTTTGAGTGGTAGCATTATTTCAGAATACGAATAGTAAGTTGAAAAAATTCCTTTTTCGATAATATCCTTTTTCTTTTTTTGTCGAAATCATTGGTTTGCTGAAGTTTTATTTTGAAGATAATATGTCCGTCATCCTGAACTTGTTTCAGGATCTCTTTCAAGCTTTGAGATTCTGAATAAAACTTTCCAACTGTCAAGTTTTTTCAGAATGACGATATTCTTATTTTTTTAGATGGTTTTCTTATGGGTAATACTCAAGATTGAGTTTTAATAGCTTTTGTGAGAGTCACAAATTCAGCAACTGTAAGCTGCTCCGCTCTTTTTGTCAGTAATTCTTTCACTTGATCATCTTGTTCCATCTCAAAAACTTTCAAGGAATTACGAAGGGTTTTTCGTCGTTGATTAAATCCAGCTTTAACTACTTTGAAAAAGGATTTTTCATCACAATCTAAACTTTTAACATCATTTCGTTTTAAACGAATAACACCCGATTTAACTTTGGGTGGAGGAAAAAATACGCCTTCTTTTACAGTAAATAAATAGTCGATTTGGTAAAAAGCTTGCAATAGTACGCTTAAAATCCCATAGGTTTTATTCCCAGGTCCAGAAGCAATACGCTCGGCTACTTCTTTCTGAATCATCCCCACAACTTCTGTTACCTGTGATCTGTATTCTAATACTTTAAAGAAAATTTGTGTGGAAATATTATAGGGAAAATTCCCAATGATATTGAATGATTCATCTCCAAATAATTCTTGTAAAGGATATTTTAAAAAATCACCTTTAATAAAACGATCCCCAAAATCTGGATAATATTCCTTCAAATAATCAACGGATTCCTGATCGTATTCAATGAAAAAATTATTGAGATTTTTATCTTCAATCAGATACTTACTAAGAACTCCCTTGCCTGGACCAACCTCAATTAGGTTTCCTTTTTCAGTTAAACTATCAACTATCCTTTTTGCGATGCGCTCATCGGTTAAAAAATGTTGACCGAGTTCTTTCTTAGGTCTGACCATTGGCTATTTTATAAATTCAAATCCAGTGTACGACTGTAGAGCCTTTGGGATTTTAATTCCATCTTCGGTTTGATTATTTTCGAGTAGAGCTGCAACAATTCTAGGTAATGCTAAGGCGCTTCCGTTCAGGGTGTGGGCGATTTGCATTTTCCCATCTTTGTCTTTAAAACGTAATTTCATTCGGTTTGATTGGAAACTCTCAAAGTTTGATACAGAGCTTACTTCTAACCACATTTTTTGGGCTGCAGAATAGACTTCAAAATCATAAGTTAAAGCTGAGGCAAAACTTGTATCACCTCCACAAAGTCTCAACGTTCTGAAAGGAAGTTCCAATTTACGAAGCAAACTGGCTACATATTCTCGCATTCCTTCTAATGTTTCATATGATTTTTCAGGATGAGAAACTTGTACTATTTCTACTTTATCAAATTGATGTAAGCGATTTAGTCCACGAACATCTTTACCATAAGATCCTGCTTCGCGACGGAAACAATTAGAGTAGGCTGTGATTTTGATGGGTAAATCATCCTCTTTCAGGATAGAGTTTCGATAAATATTTGTGAGAGGTACTTCGGCAGTTGGAATAAGGTATAAATTATCCTCGCCTATATAATACATCTGACCTTCTTTATCTGGCAATTGACCCGTACCATATGCCGAATCTTCATTCACACATAATGGGGTTTGATATTCAGAATAACCCATTTCACGTGCTTCATCTAAAAAGAAGTTAATCAATGCACGCTGTAAACGAGCACCTTGATTTTTATAAAAAGGAAAGCCTGCACCTGTTACTTTACTCCCTAAATCGAAATCAATGATGTCAAATTCTTTGGCTAGATCCCAATGTGGTTTAGCTCCTTCATGCAATTGAGGGATATTTCCTTCTTCAGAAAGGATCTCATTGTCCTCACTAGATTTTCCTTTAGGAACGGAAGGGTGAGGTAGATTAGGAACTTCTAAAATAAGCTCATTCAATTCTTTTTGAATAGTTTCTAATTTTTCACTTAGGTCTTTCGAAGATTGTTTTAGCTCAGCCGTTTTTTGCTTTAGTTCATTAGCTTCTGCTGCTTTTCCACTTTTGTAAAGCATGCCAATTTCTTTAGCCATTTTATTGGCTTCAGCTAATTGTTCATCCAATTCTTTTTGGGTTGATTTTCGCTGATCATCAAGCTGAATGAGTATATCCAGAATTTCAGTTTTAGTAAAATTTTTGACGGCTAATAACTGAATAACTTTTTCTTTATGTTCTTTAATAAAACTGAGCTGTAACATGGGCTATAAATTGTTTCTGCAAAAATAAGGGATTCTGGCATCTATAAACAAAAAAATCCCGATATAATCGGGATTTTTAAATATTTTGAATAAAAAAACTATTTAGTTTTCTACGATTTCAACATCTAAAGGTGCTACAGAAACATAAGATTTATTATTTCTTTTCTTTCTGAATTCTACCATACCATCAATAAGCGCATATAAAGTATGATCTTTTCCCATACCTACATTTTCGCCTGGGTTATGTACAGTTCCTCTTTGACGAATGAGGATGTTTCCAGCTTGAGCAAACTGTCCACCATAAATTTTAACGCCTAAACGTTTACTTTGGGATTCACGACCGTTATTTGAACTACCGGCACCTTTCTTATGAGCCATAATATTGTGTTTTTAATGTTTTACGTTTCTTTTCAATTACTCTTTGTCTTTTGCAGCAGCTTTTTTAGGAGCAGCTTTTTTCGCTGTAGTTTCCTTTTTAGGGGCAGCGACTTTCTTAGCGACAGTTTCTTTTTTAGGAGCGGCTACCTTTTTAGGAGCAACTTTTTTAGCGGCTACTTCTTTTTTGGGTTCAGCTTCTTTTTTAGGAGCAACTTTTTTAGCAGCAGGTTTACCAATTTCTTCAATTTGGATTTTGCTGAGATATTGTCTGTGTCCGTTTTCTTTTTGATATCCTTTTCTTCTTTTCTTTTTGAAAACCATGATTTTATCACCTTTATCATGAGAAAGAATTTTTGCAGATACAGAAATGCCTTTAACGAAAGGAGTTCCAACACTTACTTTGCCATCTTTATCTAATAATAAAACTTCGTCAAAGTTCACCTTTGATCCTTCTTTATCTTCTAAGCGGTGAACAAAAATTTCTTGGCCTTTTTCTACCTTGAATTGTTGTCCTGCGATATCAACTATTGCGTACATCTCTTTTTATTTAATTTTCCTATGAAATTTGGAAGTGCAAAATTAGTAAAAAATAATTATGTGCAAAGCATTTAGGAATAAAATTTTAAATAATCCAAAAATTATTTTCGATTTATTAACAACAGCTTCTTAGCATTTACTAAATATATACCTATCAGTATGAACGAAA
>JAOZUV010000306.1 GCA_029938505.1 Bacteroidales bacterium
AGGTCAAGTCTGGAAGGCTGAATTATCTTCCGAAAAAGAACCTGAATTACTTTTCTCAATAAGAGGTAATGTTGGTTCATTAAGATGGGCACCTGATGACAGCAAACTAGCTTTTGTAAGCCATAGATCCGATCATTCTTTTATTGGCATATATTATATATTAACAAAAAGTATAAACTACATTAACCCGAGTGTAGATTATGACAGTAATCCTGTTTGGGCAGATGACAGCAAACGAATAGCATACATAAGAACTCCAAGAGAGTCACAAATTTTATCATTCATGCCAAGAAGAAGTGCTCTGCCGTGGAGCATCCACGTGGGGAATAGTGATAATGGGAATTCAACTGAGATTTGGAAGGCTTCTGAAGGAATCGGTAGTGCTTTCCAATTTATAGATGCCTCTAATCAATTATTCTGGGCGAAAAATGACCATTTGATTTTTCCTTGGGAAGGCAATGGATGGACACATCTCTATTCAATAAAATCCGATGGGTCGATGCTAAAATTGCTTACTCCCGGCGAGTCGGAAGTTCAGTTTGTAAGTATTTCTAATGACAAAAAATCCATATTATATACTTCCAATCAAGGTGATATCGATCGGAAACATATCTGGAAAATTAATATTTCCACTGGTAAAACGAAACAAATAAGTCAAGGTGAAGGTGTGGAATCGTCGCCTCAACTTTCTGCCTCAAACAATAAATTATTCATATTGGCATCCGGACCAACAAGCCCTGTATACCCTGCTATACTTGAAAATGGAATTATTAAATCACTTAAGCCGGAAGCAGATCTCGCTGAGTTTCCAAAGAACATGCTTGTTAAACCGGAAGCAGTAATTTTTACAGCTACAGATGGGATGAAAATTCATGGACAACTCTTTTTACCATCAAATATGAAAAAGGGAGAAAGATATCCTGCTGTTCTTTTTTTACATGGTGGTTCTCGAAGACAAATGCTACTTGGATTTCATCATATTTGGTATTACCAGAATACTTATGCTTTCAATCAATATTTGGCAAACCAAGGTTATATTGTTCTATCGGTAAATTTTCGTAGTGGGATAGGATATGGCATGGCTTTTAGAGAAGCTTTGAATTATGGAGCAACAGGAGCAAGTGAATTTCATGATGTTTTAGGAGCCGGTCTTTATCTTAAAAACCGTACTGATGTAGATGCAAACCGTATTGGATTATGGGGCGGATCTTATGGTGGATTTCTAACTGCAATGGGGTTGGCGAAAGCATCGGATCTTTTTGCAGCAGGCGTTGACTTTCATGGTGCTCATAACTGGAATGTTGTTATACGAAATTTCAATCCCAGCTATGATCCGGTTAAAAGCCAACAGATTGCCAAATTAGCTTTTGACTCTTCCCCTATTGCCCATGTAAAAAATTGGAAATCGCCTATATTATTAATCCATGGAGATGATGACAGAAATGTACCTTTTAGTGAGACAGTAGACATCGTAGAAGCTCTGAGAAAAAATAATGTATATTTTGAACAACTGATTTTCCCGGATGAAGTTCATGGATTTTTACTTCATTCTAATTGGATAAAAGCTTATAATACTACCTTTGATTTTTTTGAAAGAAAACTAAAACATAAATAATTGTCAAGAAAAAATTAAAAAATGGAATTTACTTTAAAAGATCAAGAATATATTGAATTGATGAAACTCCTTAAATTTATGGGATTGACTGATACCGGTGGAGAATCAAAAATTAGAATCGATAATGGTGAAGTAAAAATAAACGGTGAAGTTGATTTACGCCGAAGGCGAAAATGTCGGGCTGGTGATAAAATTGAATTTGACGGTCAAACAATTGTTATACTTGAGGAATCAAAATAGATTACTAAAACCCTAGGTATGAAAAAAATCATTTTCTTCAGTCTTCTAATATTATTTGGGTTTAATAGCTTCTCACAAACAAACATCAATTGTGTAATTAAAACATCGCTAGGCGATATTTATGTAGAATTATACCCAGAGAAGGCTCCCATTACGGTGAATAATTTCATGAAATATGTAGATAATAATTTATTTGAAAACAGTAGTTTTTTCAGAACATGTACTCCCGAAAACGAAGCTGATCGCAAAATCAAAATTGAAGTTATTCAAGGAGGTGATATTGCCGAAGAAAAACTATTTGATCCCATTCCGATTGAAACAACTGAGAAAACAGGGGTCGTACATAAGAACGGAACAATTTCGATGGCCAGAGCAGAACCAAACACCGCTCAAAGCAATTTCTTTATTTGCATCAACGATCAAGCTGAATTGGATTATAATGGCAAACGTAATCCCGATGGACAAGGTTTCGCTGCTTTTGGAAAAGTAACCAAAGGAATGAATGTGGTACTTCAAATACAAGCCCAAGAAAATAAAGGGCAAATGATGCCAAATCCAATTGTGATCTATAATATTCAACGTATAGATTAGCTTTCTTCGTACAAAAATGAATGAATCAGGATTAACTCCAAATCTAATTGGAGAGATGAATGTTAGCTCTAAATTCAAAAAAAATTGATAGTAAAAACACCGACACCTCCGTATTATGCTGTGATCTTTAGTTCGATTAGAACAAAAGGAGATAATGCTTATTCTGAAATGGCCGATAAAATGGTTGAGTTAGCCACAAAGCAAGAAGGGTTTCTTGGAGTGGAATCAGTAAGAGAAGAACTTGGAATAACTGTATCTTACTGGAAAGATTTGGAATCAATAAAAAAATGGAAAGAAAATGCTGAACATAAAATTGCAAGAGCAAAAGGAAAGACTGATTGGTATAAATCTTTCAAAACAAGAATAGCAAAAGTGGAAAGAGATTATGATTTTGAGAAATAATTTTCGAAAAAAAATCAGCTTCATCGCTTTATTGATTTTTTTAGCTTTTATTGTTGGATGTGGAAACCTTCATAATTCACCCAAACAAAAAACTAAGTTAGCCAATGATTCGATTTCCATTGTACAAATTCAAACAGACACTCTATTTAACAGCAATCAACAAATAAGCTTATTGTACATTCCTAAAAATGCTCTAAAAAAGCATAACATTGATATTGCCTACAAACAATCTGTTTTAATAAAAACAAGCCAATTTGCTGAAAATAAAAATGCTTTGGCTGCCATCAATGGAAGCTTTTTTGATGTAGATAATGGAGGAAGTGTTTGCTATCTTGAAATGCATGATTCGGTAATCAGTTTAACCCGCTCTCCTGAACTAAAGTGGGCATTCCCCGAAAGCTTAATCACTGGTGCTATCATTCTTACTAAAAAAAATGAATTGATAATACAATCAGCAAGGACTGATGATTTTTATGAAAAATCAAACGAAGAATCTTTTGTTTTAATATCAGGACCATTATTAATTGAGAACTCAATACCTCAAGAATTAGCTGATATGAGTTTTACAAATAAGCGTCATCCCAGATCTTGTTTGTGTAGCACCAAAGAATCCATCATTTTTATCAGTATTGATGGCAGATCAGAACAAGCTGATGGTATGAGTCTAATTGAACTTCAAAAATATTTACAAGATCTTGATTGTATAGATGCCATTAATTTAGATGGAGGTGGCTCAACAACATTATGGACAAAAGATAATGGAATTATAAATTCACCTAGCGT
>JAOZUV010000307.1 GCA_029938505.1 Bacteroidales bacterium
ATGGAAGAAGCAGATGTAATTGTTGCAACTATTGCTTTTGGGATGGGTATCGACAAACCAGATGTTCGCTTTGTGATCCATCATGATATCCCTAAAAGTTTAGAAGGCTATTACCAAGAGACTGGCCGTTCAGGTCGTGACGATGGCGAAGGAAATTGTATTACTTTCTACAGTTACGACGACATTCAAAAACTTGAAAAATTTATGCAAGGCAAGCCTGTTGCCGAACAAGAAATAGCCAAGCAGCTTTTACATGAAACTGTTGCCTATGCTGAATCAGCGGTATGTCGAAGAAAACAACTCCTGCATTATTTTGGAGATATTTATTTAAACGAAAACTGTGGAAATTGCGATAACTGCCTACATCCAAAAACAAATTTCGAGGGCAATGAATTTGTAGCTTTAGTACTTAAAACTATTTTTTCGGTTAAACAACAATTCAAAGCCAATCATATTATTAATATTTTGGTCGGGAAAAATAATGCAACAATAAAACAATATAAACATAATAATAATGAATGTTTTGGCCGAGGCATGGAAAAAAGCGAACGCTTTTGGAATGCAGTAATACGCCAAAGTTTGATAGCAAGGTTATTGGTAAAAGACATTGATAATTATGGCTTACTTAAACTTAGCCCTGATGGGTTAAAATTTATGGATAAGCCTTACTCAATTATGTTGACTATGGATCATGATTATGATAATCCTGAAGAAGATGATGTAGTTGCTACTGGCGGACCTGTGCATAAAACTAGCACAACCGATCAAATATTATTCTCATTATTACAGGATCTAAGAAAAAAGATTTCAAAGAAAGAAAATCTTCCACCTTTTGTAATTTTTCAGGATCCTTCATTAGAAGATATGGCTATACAATACCCTGTAAATATGGTGGAACTAACACAAATTACAGGTGTTGGTACTGGTAAAGCAAAAAAATATGGAGAGCCATTTATTAAATTAATTACCGAATATGTAGAAGAAAATGAAATTATACGACCCAATGATATGGTAGTAAAATCGGTTGTCAACAAATCGGGCTTAAAGGTTTATATCATTCATAATATTGATCGCAAATTACCACTCGAAGATATTGCTTTTGCAAAAACCCTTACAGTTCCAGAACTCTTAACTGAAATAGAACATATTGTTTCCTCAGGAACAAAAGTTGACATTAATTACTATATAGACGAAAACATTGATGAATATCATCAAGAAGATATTTTTAACTATTTTCAAGAAGCCTCTACAGACTCGGTTGATGAAGCCTTAGAAGAGCTTGGTGAAGATGAATACAGCGTGGAAGAAATACGCATGATGCGAATTAAGTTTCTTTCAGAAATTGGAAATTAATATGAAATATACATACCTCGCCCTAGTGCTATTATTACTTTTAACAGCTTGTAATAATAAAACTAAAACTGTTAATGGAAAACCATTTTCAATTGAACAAACAACAGCATTATTAACAGATATACAGGTTTTTGAATCTCTGATAAATACTCATACTTTTTTTCAGGATAAAGAGGAGCAAAAAATGATTTTTCAGGAAATTCTTGAAAGACATAAATTCACCCAGGATGATTTGGACTCAACCTTAACTTATCTAGAAAATAATTTAATACTTTATCAAGAAATTTTAGATAGTGTAAAGATCAATGTCGAAAAAATGAAAAAGATAGACTTACCCTATCTTAAAACCATGCCTACTTTTAAAAAAGCTACTAATAAACCCAATCTTCCTGTTAAAAAAAGGAGATAGTTATTTGCTTATTAACTGATCATGAATTTTATTTGCCAATCGACTGGCTCCAAACCTAAACAATTCAGGTTTTATCCACTCCTCTCCTAAAATATTTTTTATTAAAGCATAATATCGAAGGGCTACTTCTGGCTCAGAAATTCCACCTGCTGGCTTAATTCCAATTTTTTTACCCGTACTCTGATAATAATTTTGAATAGCATCGAGCATAACTACAAAAGCCTCCTCAGTAGCTGCAGGAGATACTTTTCCTGTGGAAGTTTTAATAAAATCACCACCGGCATAAATTGCAATATCACTTGCTTTACGGATGTTTTCTAAGCTCCCTAATTCTCCAGTCTCCAAAATAACTTTTAAATGGGTTTTGCCACAAAGCAATTTAATTGCACTAATTTCGTCAAAAATAGTTTGGTAATTCCCTTCCAAAAAAATTCCTCGTGAAATCACCATATCAATTTCATTAGCTCCTTGATTTATGGCATATGAAATTTCAGCTAATTTAACATCCATAGAAGACTGACCACTGGGAAAAGCACCTGCCACAGAAGCCACTTGTATGACTGTATTCTTCAATAAATCTTTAGCCTGCTTTACAAAGGGAGGATAAACACATACTGCTGCAACATGTGGAATGTTTTTAGCATCATCTTGATATTGTTGTGCTTGAACACAAAGTTCCATGATACGTTTTTTATTATCAGTTCCCTCAAGGGTCGTCAGATCAATAAGTCCAAGTATTTTTCTGTAAGCAATGTTTTTATCAATAGTCTCAAATTCAAATGCAATAATGTCTTGAATTCGCTGATTAAGCTCAGACACTGAAATCGACCACTTTTTGTTAAAAATATCCATGTTTTAAATTTTAAATAAAATTAAATAATATTCATGATACTATGCAAAATACTTTGATTAGAAATTACTTTCATATTTTTTTATATTTGTATAAAGAAAATAAATCAAATCGATGAGTTTGACTAATTACCCACTTGTTTCAATAATTACTGTTAATTATAATCAATTAAAAGTTACCGAAGAATTTTTAGATTCACTTCAGAAGATAAGCTATCCAAACTATGAAATTATTGTGGTTGATAATGCGTCTGAAGAAAATTCCATTCCTCATTTAGTTAAAAATTATCCCGAAATTATTGGTCTTAGAAGTGATGAGAATTTAGGCTTTGCAGGAGGAAATAACCTTGGTATTCGAAAAGCTAAAGGCAATTATTTTTTAATGCTTAACAATGATACAGAAGTTGACGCTGGATTTTTAGAGCCTTTAGTTGAGGCCATGCTTTCAAATTCAAAAATTGGAATGGTTGGCGCAAAAGTAAGATATTACAATCAGCCAGGCTTCATCCAATATGCAGGATCAACTCAGATGAGTCGGTTTACAGCCAAAAGTCATTTTATTGGAAATAGGCAAAAAGATGAAGGACAATTTGATGTTCAAATACAGACTCCATTTACATCAGGAGCGGCAATGATGGTAAGTCGAAAAGTTTGTGAAGAAGTTGGATTGATGGCAAGTTTCTTTTTTCTTTATTATGAAGAATTAGATTGGCAAACTCGAATTGGAAAAGCAGGATACGAAATACATTATATTCCAAAATCCTTAGTATTACACAAAGAAAGTGTATCGGTTGGAAAACAAAGTTCATTACAAGCATATTGGAAAACTCGTAATCGATTGCTATTAATTCGTCGCAATTCAAAAATATTTGATATTTTCATCAGCTACATTTATATCTCATTTATTTCAACGCCATGGCAAATTGTAAAATATTTCACTCGATTTAAATGGCGTTCGCTAAAAGTTCATGGCATTGCATTAGGTTGGCATTATATCAATCTTTTCAATAAAAAGCGTGT
>JAOZUV010000308.1 GCA_029938505.1 Bacteroidales bacterium
GCCATGCTTAAGATAGGTGAACTGGAGGTTGAATTTGTAGGGGCACGTAAAGAGTCTTATCGCTCAGATTCTCGAAAACCAATTGTTGAAGATGGGACATTGGAGGATGATCAAAACCGAAGAGACTTTACCATCAATGCTTTAGCATTGAGTTTGTGTAAAGAGAATTTCGCTGAACTTCTAGATCCATTTGACGGATTGAAAGATATAAAAGATAAAATCATTCGTACTCCTCTTGATCCTGATATTACTTTTTCAGATGATCCTTTGCGAATGATGCGAGCTATTCGATTTGCTAGTCAGTTAGATTTTGAAATTCTTCCAGAAACTTTTAAAGCGATACAAAAAAATAATCATCGCATAAAAATTGTTTCGAAAGAACGAATTAATGACGAGTTACATAAAATTGTGTTATCTCCAAAGCCATCAGTTGGATTTAAATTGTTGGAAGAGTCAGGTTTACTTAAATTTATTTTTCCTCAATTTTTAGCTTTAAAAGGAACGGAGAAAAAAGAAGGCAAAGGGCATAAAGATAATTTTTATCATACTTTGGAAGTTTTGGATAATATTTCCAGAAACACCAATGATCTTTGGTTGAGATGGGCAGCCGTTTTGCATGATATAGCTAAGCCTTTAACTAAAAAGTATGATCCTGATGTGGGTTGGACTTTTCATGGACATGAGTTTCTCGGAGCAAAAATGATTCCTTCTTTATTTAAAAAAATGCGTCTTCCGTTAAACGATAAAATGGAATATGTGCAGAAACTTGTTTTATTGCATTTGCGTCCAATTGTGTTGTCGGAGGATATTGTATCGGATTCTGCTGTGAGACGTTTGTTATTTGAAACAGGTGATGATATTGATGATTTAATGACTTTATGCGAGGCGGATATCACTTCAAAGAATCCCGTAAAGGTTAAGCGATATTTGAATAATTTTGAAGTTGTTCGCCAAAAACTTGTGGAGATAGAAGAAAAAGATAATCTCCGTAATTGGCAACCTCCTATTTCTGGAGATGTTATTATGAAAATCTTTGGAATAGAGCCTTGTAAAAATGTAGGTATTATTAAAATGGCTATTCGCGAAGCTATTCTGGATGGAGATATTCAAAATAATTATGAGGAAGGCTTTGAATTGATGCTTAAAGAAGGACAGAAATTGGGTTATTCTCCAAAGTAAATTATGATGGGGGAGATAACGAAAAAACTAATTGTGATTGCCGGCCCAACAGCCGTTGGAAAAACCGGTTTTGCCATTGAACTTGCTAAACAATTAAATACTGAAATTATATCTGCCGATTCTCGCCAATTTTACAAAGAGATTTTAATTGGTACTGCTAAACCTACTGATGAAGAGCTCTCTGCTGTTCCTCATCATTTTATAAGTAATTTATCCATAAATGAATATTATAATGTTTCAAAGTTTGAGAATGAAGTTTTAGTACTTCTTAAAAAATTATTTTTAAAGCTTGATACTGTTGTGATGGTTGGTGGGTCAGGTTTATATATTGATGCCGTTTGCAAAGGGATTGATGATTTACCTGATGCAGATGAAAAACTGCGATCAGATTTAAAAAATCGATTCAAGGAAAAAGGAATTGAGCCACTATTGTTAGAACTTCAGAAATTGGATCCAGAATATTATAAAATTGTTGACAAGGCTAATAAGAATAGAATCTTAAGAGCCTTGGAAGTGATTAAAGAAACAGGGAAGACATTTACAGAGCTGAGACGGAATTTGGAAAAAGAGCGTTCTTTTGAAATTCAAAAATTTTGCTTGAATAGGGATAGAATCGAATTATTTGAGCGTATTTCAATCAGAGTTGACAAAATGATTGAAGAAGGCTTGCTAGATGAAGTAAAATCTCAACTCCCAAATCGGCATTTGAATGCTTTAAATACCGTAGGTTATAAAGAGTTTTTTAAATATTTGGATGGAGAGATTAGTATTGAGCAAGCAATTACTGATCTTAAAACAAATACACGTCGTTATGCCAAACGACAACTCACTTGGTTTAAACGAGACAATACCTACACTTGGATAAATCCGAGTCAAATGGATGAAGTGATAAATTCTATTTAGAATGGTATTTAATCAATCCGAGAATAGGCGATTTTTCGATTGAGCTTATGGAAAGATCAAATTCAGCCGCAACTTCACTCAATGAATTCTCGTAAATTAAGGCTATACTTCCCATAAACTTTAGTAGTAGTTTTTTATAGTTTGGGTAATTTGTAATATAGATTTCGAAAAATGATCTGAAGGATTTTTTTACCAATTCTGTAAAATACACATGATTAATATTATCAGCCACAAAAGGACTAAAGGAGGCTAAAAACTTATTTGGATTTTCTTGATTATAAATAATGTCTAAGATATATTCAATGCTTAGGTTGAATTTTTCTTCAGCAATAAGTTTAATATCATTGGGTAATTTATCTCTCAAATAATCTTCGATAAATAATTTACCCATATGGGTGCCACTACCTTCATCAGCAAAAAAGTAACCCAGAGATGGAATGTTGTGAGTAATATCTTTCCCATTATAAACACAGGAGTTTGAACCCGTTCCTAGTATACAGGCAATACCGTTTTCTTTTTTTAAGAGCCCTCTTGCAGCCGCCAATAAATCGTGCTCCACTTCAATATGAATATCAGGGAATGATAATTCTAAAATGGCTTTGGTATTTTTCTTCTTATTCTCGGTAGAGATGCCTGAACCATAAAAATAGATAGCTTCCAATGGAATTGAATCAATCATTGGAATGACACTTGTTTGTATGCTGTTTGCTAACTGATCACTTGAATAATAATAAGGATTAAACCCGATTGTTGTTGAACTAGTTATTTTTCCCCCATTCTCAATGAGAATCCATTCTGTTTTAGTTGATCCACTATCAGCGAGTAAAAAAATCATATCTATTTTTTATACAAAGATGTGAAAAAGATTTTATTTCATTGCTTTTAAAATAAGGCTATTTAAAAATTTGTTGTATTTTTTGAATTCGTGATGGATGAATATTTTTTATATATTCGTTGAATAGTCAGGGGTTTTTATTTATAAAAATTATTGCTGATTTACGGGACTTTTTTTAATAATAGGTATAAAGGAATATAATTTGGATTTGTTTACTGAGGATAAGATCAAAGAAGCCTTTACAAAGAATGATCATTCTTACATTGCATCCTTGTATAAGGTACATTATCCTATAGTTAAGCGATTTGTTCTTTATAATTCTGGTGTTGAAGAAGATGCTAAAGATTTGTTACAAGAGGCTTTAATTATTATTCTTCAGAAAGTTAAAAATGATAATTTTACTCTTAGCTGTTCATTCTTAACATATTTGTATTCGATTGTTAAAAATTTATGGTTAAAAGAGTTGCGTCAAAAACGTGCGAATGGAATAGTGATTAAAGATTTAGGAGATATTGAGGACGTTGATTGTCACATTAATTTTGAAAGAGAGTATAGATTTAATGTAGAGTACTTTATTTTTAGAATGCATTTTAACCGCTTAAGCAAATCATGTAAAGAAATACTCAAAATGTTTTTTGAGAAAAAATCATATTATGAAGTAGCTGTATTTTTAAATTTAAAATCAGAAGGGGTCGTTCGAAGAAGAAAATACT
>JAOZUV010000309.1 GCA_029938505.1 Bacteroidales bacterium
ACCCTTCTTTTTTCCATTCAATTCCTTTATGTCATTTCAAAGGCAGTGAGAATTGAAAATCAGCGAAGCTAAATCTCCTTTAATATGTCATCTCGACCATAGGGAGAGATCTCTCAGTCATTTCATTCCTTCGAGATGACAATTCCTAGGCTTGGAGATACTGAAATACCTGTCCGTCCGTTCAGGCGGGGATTCAGCATGACAATTAAAAAGAATTAATCAATTACATTCTCCACCATCATCCCAAACAATTCAGTTAGCGATAAGCCAAACTTTTGTGCTTGTTGAGGAACTATGCTTGCTTCGGATAATCCAGGAACGGTATTCACTTCCAAAAACCAAAGTCCATCTTCGTTAAAAATATAATCGAAACGAACCACTCCTTTGCAATTTAAACGGTGATACAAATCAACCGAAGTGGCTTTACAATCAATTTCAATTTCTTCAGGAATATCCGCTGGAGTTACTTCATCAGTGAAGCCCTCTTTATATTTGGCTTCATAATCAAAAAATTCTTTTTTAGTGATGATTTCTGTAATCGGAAAAGCCATCATTTTTCCTTTGAAATTAAACACTCCGCAACTGATTTCGCGACCAGGAATAAATTCTTCAATCAAAATCTCATCATCTTCAGCAAAAGCTAATTTTATGGCATCTTCAAGTTTATCTGCCTCATTAACTTTACTCATCCCAACACTCGATCCGCCAGCATTGGGTTTTACAAAAAATGGAAGTTTTAAAGACTCCAAAATTCCTCCGAGAAAATACGAATCTGATTTGAACAAATGCATAGAAGAAGCCAATTGCACACCAAAAGAAGCCACTACTTTATTGCAAAAGCTTTTATTGAAAGTTAGGGCTGAAGTCATCACATCGCAAGAAGTATAAGGAATATTCAACAAATCAAAATAAGCTTGAATAATTCCATTTTCGCCAGGTGTACCATGAATAGCATTAAAAACTACATCGAAATAAACGACTTTCCCAACAACTTTTAAACTAAAATCATGCTTATTGATTGCAATCTGTTCACCATCATCGGTTTCATAATACCAATTACCGTTTCTGATAACAATGACATATGAACAATAATTTTTATCATTCAAATGATTTTTAACAATACTCGCACTATTGATCGAAATTTCGTACTCTCCAGAATCACCCCCGGCAATGATTGCAATATTTTTTTTCATCGGCATTAAAACTTAAATATATGTTTCCTAAATTAGATTTTCGACCAGATAAAATAAGCTGCAATACTATTAAAATGTTAAAGCCTTTTATTTTATCTTTGTCGGCAATTGACTTTCACTAAGCCCAGTTATTATACTATAAAACCCAAAACTGCGTTTTACTGATACTTAATAATCCGGCATTAAATATACGAAAAATGAAATTCTTTAATTTTCTAAAACAAAAGAAATTTTATCTGCACTTTTCAATTGCAATTGTTATCTCAATTTTCCTATTATGGCTAGTGATTAATACCCTTAATTTGTATACACATCATGGGGAAGCTATTTCTGTTCCCGATTATTCAGGTCTTAGTATGAATAAAATAGATAGTTTACCAAATGACCATCATTTCAATTTTATTATAACAGATTCGATATACGATTCCAGAAGAGAACCTGGAACTGTTGTTATGCAAAACCCTCTTTCGGATTCGAAGGTTAAACGCAAGCGGAAAATTTATTTAACCATCATTGCAAAAATGCCTGAAATGGTTCATATGCCAAACTTAGTAGATCTTTCGTTGCGACAATCATTGGTTACTTTAAAAGCCAATGGATTGCAGGTAAATACGCTGCAATACATTCCTGATTTTGCTGAAAATGCTGTGCTAGCACAAGTGTACAATGGCGATACTATTTTGCCAGATTCATTGATAAATAGAGGCGCAAAAATTGATTTAATTTTAGGAAAAGGCTATGATCCTCGCAAAATTAAACTTCCGTTCCTAATTGGGATGACACAAAAAAATGCCCATATATTTTTGCATCGTTCTGCTCTTAATATTGGCGAAGAAATTATGTTGGACAGTACGAATAATAATTCATATAGAATTTTTATGCAAGATCCTTCTTGGAATCAAGACACTTCCTTAAATTATGGTGATTTCATAAGTTTGTGGTATCGTTCCGATTTAGATTTCGATTTTGATAAATATATTGATAGTTTGATGACAGATACAACTATTAAAGAACCATTGCTAATGCCTATTGATTCATTATTTTTTGAATCAGCTAACGATTTTTTATTTCTTGAAGAAATATGAGCCAAACAGAAACAGAAGAGAATAACGAGCTATTTGAGCATTATCGCTTTGAAGTAGATAAAGGTCAGAGTCAATTACGTATTGATAAATTTTTGATGCTTCGTATCGAAAATGCAAGTCGAAACAAAATACAAAATGCTGCAAAAGCAGGTAATATTTTAGTTAACGAAACCCCTGTTAAATCGAATTACAAGGTAAAACCTTTGGATGTGATCTCCATAGTCTTAGCTTTTCCTCCTCGCGAAATCGAAATTATTCCTCAAGACATTCCTCTAAATATTATTTATGAGGATGAAGATATTATGCTTGTAAATAAAGAAGCAGGAATGGTTGTGCATCCTGGAGTATCGAACTACGATGGCACTTTAATTAACGCTTTACTTTTTTATGTTCAACATAAATCTCCTTTTAAAGTTGAGGAACATCAGCCACATTTGGTTCATCGGATTGATAAAAATACTAGCGGTATTTTATTAATCGCCAAAAACGAATTGGCTCAAACACGATTGGCAAAAAACTTTTTCGATCATACGATAGACCGAAAATATCATGCATTAGTATGGGGCGAACCCAAAGAAGAAGAGGGAACTATTAAAGGGCATATTGGGCGTAGCTTAAAAGACCGAAGAGTAATGACTGTTTTCCCTGATGGAGAATATGGACGGGAAGCCGTTACGCATTATCGGATATTAAAACGCTTTGGCTATGTAACTTTAGTTGAATGTATTTTAGAAACTGGGCGCACTCATCAAATACGGGCTCACTTTAAATATATTGGTCATCCTTTGTTTAATGACGAAACTTACGGAGGGGATGCCATTTTAAAAGGCACAACCTTTACCAAATACAAACAATTTGTACAAAACTGTTTCAAACTACTTCCCCGACAAGCTCTACACGCAAAATATTTAGGATTTAAACATCCAATTACTGGGAGACAGATGGAATTCGATTCTGAACTTCCAGAAGATATGCAATCTGCCATTGATAAATGGGAATCTTATTCTAAATTAAAAGAACTCGAGGTTTAATAAACAACAATTTTATGAAGGGTGATTGAATTCGAAGTTTCAACCTTTAGAAAATAATATCCTGCACTATATCTACCCAAATAAAGATGCTTATACTTGGTAGGAGTATCAATAATATGCCTTTCCATCTCTCTTCCAGATTCATCATATAAAGTAAGAATTACATCACTTACAGGAGTAGTTCCCAAATACAATGTCACTAAATCATTAGAAGGTAAAGGTCCAATTTTAGGAACAACTTTAATATAATTTTCTTTAAGAAGCGTTTCCTCAAGCAATCCATTTTTAATCTTCAAACTAACC
>JAOZUV010000310.1 GCA_029938505.1 Bacteroidales bacterium
GGTCGGGCAAAAAACATCACGGTTTTCGTGTTGTGTACTGTCCCTCGGGCGGCGCGTAGCATCACAAAACGTTAACAATAATTTAATCTAAAACTAAAAATCATGAAAAAGATTTTATCGTTTTTATCAATAATTGCACTGATTACATCATGTGCAGTTGTACCTAAAGAATCAGTAGAATTATCAGCAACTGTTGGTAGAGATATTGTAAGTGTTTATCAAGCACACAAAGAACTTGCAACTGTTCTATTTACTAGAATGAAGAAAGACGTAAATACATTTGTCGATGATGTGTACGCACCCTATCAAATTGGAAAACTATTAGAGATGGATTTTGCGGATGCTAATTCAGGTGAATTTGAATCGATGACAGCTTCAATAATTGATGCCGCCAATAACAGTTCTGATTTCGCCAAACAAAAGCAAGCCATTGGTTTTATGAAAGATTTTGTTTCTGGAGTACATGATGAAGTAGAGGCCTTCCGTAAAATTTTATTAGCTCCTATAGAAGAACAAGAATTGGAAGTGATGGCAGCGATTGATAGGTCATATAATCAAATTATTTATGCAAATTCAATTGTTACTGGACATTTGGCTTCTGTACGAAAAGTACATGATGCACAAGAGGATCTATTAAATAAGTTTGGACTAGAAAATTTCAGAAAGGAAACTGCTCAAAAACTAGAAGATTATTCCGTTGGTGTTGACAAAATACTAAAAGATGTTACCAAAATAAATGTCGATGATGTTGAAAAACAAATGACAGATGTAAAAACACAATTTAATAAACTATTTAAAAAATAAAATATTATGCCATTAACATTTAAAGAAAGATTAGCACAAAGAGCCTTAAAAAATAGAGCTGCATTTATGGGTTTGTATAAAAATGAGATCGACAAATTACATGAACTCTCTAAAGAAGAAATTGATCTTATCACTCCAGATAATACGGATATGGAAATTTATGCACAATTGATAGAGGTTGTAAAAGAAGCTTCATCTACAAATGAATCTCAGGCAGCATTAAAAGAGCAAGTTCTAGAACTTGGGGAAATTGCTGTTGAAATTGCAAAGAAAATCCCTAGTCTGGCGAGTATAATTGTCTAAATAAAATTTCTACACACAACAACGACTCATAAAATATGGCAATCCGTACTCGGTAGAAATGCAGGTAAATTAATATTAAAACGACATGAAGAATTTTAGCATCCTATTTATTATAACATTTTTATTACTTAATAATGTAGTGAAGGGTCAAGCCTCTAAAGAAACTGATACGACTTCAACAATTGAAAATGCACACTATTTAAATGGAGATTTAAGCAAACTTCTACCTCTGAATATTAAATATCCTTTGAATGCATTAAGAAACAATATTGAAGGAGATGTCATTATATCATTGCTTATTAATAAGCACGGGAAATTAGATAGTTTGAATATTTTAATTTCTCCAGATATTATGTTATCCACTAGTTCAATTACGCCCTTTGAAGATCTGGAAAATGAATGGAGCCCTTGTAAAATAAATGGAATTCCAATAAATAAAAAATATTTGATCGTTTTTAGGTATAGAATATATATGAATACAGAACCTCCTGAATATAAGAAACAAGCTGAAAAATATTTTGAGAAACAAAAATATAAAAAAGCTCTTCGATTTTATAATAGTGCTATTAAAGATAATGAATATGACTATGAATTATTTAAGAACCGTTCTGAAATTAAAGAGTTGCTGGGTGACATTGAAGGAAGTAAGCAAGATTCTTTAGAGGCTACTAGAATTAAAAATGGAATTATTTCATGTGTTGATGTAACTGTCGTGGGCATTCACAGAACTGAAAAAAGAGTAGTAAGAACAACTCGTTATTAGTTTCTCTAAAACGTTTAAAATAGCTTCACATTTGGCGGCTTTTCGCTATTATTTTTATTCGTATTTAAGTATATTGCATAGCAAAACACCTAAATAAGAAGCCGATATGAAATATAAAGTTCACCGCATTAAAGTCAAAAGTGACGACATGCAAGAAAAATTAGAGCAGTTTTTAAATACACTTAATGGGGATGTAATTTCGGTCATCCCAAATGTCAAGCCTACTTTTCAGATGATGGGTGCAACAGCAAAGATTGATAGTTTGCTCATCGTTGAAAAAAAATAAAATTTAATTAGTCAAGTTTTTTCTGTTTTCTTCTCGTATGTCTCTCCAAACTTCGTCATTCAAAGGAGGTGCTTCCGTATTTTCTTTTTGGTATAAGCTGATGGCTTCGGTTGGGCAGGATGTAACGCATAATCCACAACCATAACAAAAGTTTACATCCACTTTGCAAACATCATCGTCCATTTTCAAGGCATGGAATTGACAACGCTCAATGCATGCTTCGCAGCCTGTACATAAATCTTCATCCACTCTGGCAAAAAAATCAGAGCTAGCAATCGAATGTTTGATACCATGTTCGGCGATGCCACGCAACACACCACAAGAACATGTACAGCAATTGCAAATATAATTGACATCCTGTTGCGCATTATTGGTAGAATGTACCAGTCCAGCCTCAGCAGACTCAGCCAAAATATTGAGTGCTTCCTCTTTGCTTAATGAACGAATATCCTCAGTACGATCAAAGGCACCAACTTTGGTTGAAAATACGATGCAATTTTCTATAGGATGATCACAGCCCTCACCTATCAATTTTTTTTGAACGCGGCAAATACAAGGCAATACACCCCAGGAATTAGCTCTATCCAAATAAGTCGAAGCCTTTTCATAAGGCATCACATCAATATTAACAGCTATGGTTTTTTCAACAGGAATAACTCGATGAACCGATGGCTCTGCTGTCATCGATTGATGGAAATTTTCTTTATAGTATTGTTCAAATAGCTCAGCAAACTCTTGATCGATCTTTCCATTTTGGCGCTCATAAAAACCAACCACAAAAGGAATCAATGAAAAAACCATCCCTTTTTCAGCATCTTTTTTCAGATCAATCAAACCTTTTTTTAGCATCCCAATCAGCATGACTTTTGCTTCAGGAATAGTGAAATTATTTTTTTTAGCAACTTCAGTCACCGTTTCAGGCGTCGTACTCATTGTAGCTGCCATTTCTGCTTCTTCGGAAGTAAATAGTTTAGCCAATATTTTTAGTTCTACTCCACTTTCAGTAGCAGGAAAACCATTCGGGATCTTATCAAGTTCGATGGCGAGTTTTTTATAAGCTTCGTTCATAAGATAGGGTTTTCAGTACAGGCAAATATATTAAAAAGAAAGGAGGTGGAAGTTGGAAAAAAAGAAAATTTAAACTAAGGACATTGAGCGGAGTCGAAATGTCATATCGACAATTTCGAGAATTCGGAAGAGGAGATATCTCCTGAAATTCATGGGGATGTCGTCCCTGTTCATTTTTGTGACATTTTAATAAAAATGACATTCATAAATATACAAATAAAAAAACCTCACTCAAAAAAGAGCAAGGGTTTTAATCGAGTCCCTCAAGATTGTTTATTGATTAGATATCTACAAACAATAATTTGATTTAAAATTATCATCAACTAACATTTATATTTTATACATTTATGTGTTCCTATTTTTACGAATTATTATACAAGTTA
>JAOZUV010000311.1 GCA_029938505.1 Bacteroidales bacterium
TCCATTTACTTTTTCCTTCTTGTTGCATGCAATGATTGTAACTCATTCCCCTTGATCTAATTCTAAGAACGACAACTCCCTTAAGCCTTCAAATCTAAAGACATTCATTGTAAAACCTTTTCAAACCGTTGCAAACACTCTATTCTTTTTGAATAATTACTGCTTTTTACTTGCTATAAATACAATGATGTGTTATAATAAGGTAACAGCAAAAGCAATTAAACAATCTGTTTGGAAGGTAGGTAACACATGGGAATGGATATCAATTTTGGAAAGAAAACTAAGGAGCAACATGTATCGTTAAGCTTGGAGGAAAAAAACGAAATCGGCATCATTGAAACCAATGAGATTGATTTTGGTATTCGCTTCAATGGACGTTTAAGAAGAGATACATATTCAATTCTTAAAAAGTCTGATGAACCAGGCTATGAGGATTGCATTGAATGTTTTCAAGATTTCGAGGGTGAAGCATTAAAAGTCTTTGCAAATCTTGTGAATGATGTTCGTGTTAAAAACATCATTTTAATGGCAATCGAAAAAAACTATGCTATGTCTATCTTTTAGATAGATGTAGCAATTCAATCTAACTCATGGAAGGAGTTATCATGTTAAAGTTTATCTTAGTTGAAAAATGTAAAAATGGGGAATTGGAATTTCATTATGATGATACTAACAACAAAAAAGAGGATGCTATCTCAATGACAGCATATGACCACGATGCAAATATTATAGAAGCATTTAGTTTTAATGAGTGCTTAAGATTATTAAATGAGAGAGGAAAATATATTCACTTCTTAAAAAGATCAAAAGCTAAGAAGACAATCTTAAAAGGGAAATATGCCGAGAAGCTTATTGAAAGAATTGACTTTCTTACATTGTTTGATTTTGAAAAAGCATTTAAAGAAAACGCATTTGTAACTTACACGGTTTATAAAGATAAAAGAAATTTCAAAGTGAAACTAAATGAGTTCTTAAGATACTTTGATTTTGATAGAGCGTTTAAAATATTTATCGGTACTGAAGATGATCCAGGTTATTTAAAAACTGTAAACGACAAAGAATGCCATGATGATTTTATAAAAGAAAAGGATAGAGCATTTGAAATGACAGAAAGTGCCTTTATGAAGGAGTTTAAATTTCTTTGGAATAAACATAGTGAAAAATGGTTAGACTACGACGCATACAAGCCGATTATCGACATTTCAAAAATAGGATTATAAAACATCTGTGGAGCGTCAGCCTGACGCTTCAGAAAGGAGTTTATGTTTAATAAAGATTTTTATCCAACATCACAATCAATGATTAAAAAAATGTGTAATTTAATAGATTTCAGAAGAGTTAAAACAGTGTTAGAGCCTTCAGGTGGTAAGGGTAATATTCCTGATTACTTACTTAGTGATAGGTGTTACAATTTCAAATCAACTCAAAAGGACATTGATGTTATTGAATCTGAAAGAGAACTTCAATATATCCTGAGAGGTAAAAAATATAGATTAGTGCATGATGATTTTTTAACCTTTAACAGTCTTAAAAGTTATGATCTCATAATTATGAACCCGCCTTTTAGCGATGGGGACAAACACTTACTAAAGGCAATAGAAATGATTTCATCAACTGGTGGTCAATTAGTTGCTCTTGTAAATGCACAAACCATAAAAAATCCCTTTACTAATTCTAGAAAACGCCTTTTAAATCAACTGGGTTTATTAGATGCAAAGATTGAGCATATCGAAGATGCGTTTATTGACAGTGAGCGTGAAACTGCTGTTGAAGTAGCTATGATTTATATAAGTTGTAAAAGACAGTTTAAGGACTCAATCATACTTGACCATCTGAAACATGATAGCCATGATAGAGAACAATCATCATATACATACACTGACACATTAATTAGTGGTAATCCAATTGAAGGATTAGTAGAAAGATATAATAATGAGATCAATGTAGGTATTAGGTTCATAAACGATTATGAGTACTTGGCTAAATACTTATTTGATGTTGACCCATTAACTGAAGAAGTTAGCGAATACAGAACACCTCTAAGGTTAGCAGTAGGACTGGATGATAATAGATACAACAATCATGGTGTTGATATAAATGAGTTTATAAAATTAGTTCGTAACAAGTATTGGAATTTATTGTTTGACTCTTCAGGGTTTCAAAGTTTGCTTACAACTGATATTAAACGAAGATACCAGGATAAGTTAAGTGATTTATGTGAATATGATTTCTCATTATTCAACATTAACCAAATCAAGTATGATATTAGTCAACTATTATCAGGTAGTCTGGAAGATACAATCTTAAAATTGTTCGATGAGTTATCTCATGACCATGCCTACTATAACACATCAAAAAATATTCATTTATATGATGGTTGGAAAACTAATAAGGCTTGGAAAATTAACCATAAAGTTATTTTCCCTTTATCATGTTTACATTGGTATTCAAATAATATTGAAGTTAATAAGCGTGAAGTTATTGATAAGTTGAGAGATATTGAAAAAGTCATGAATTACTTAGATATTGGAGAAGCTAAAGATATTGACCTTGTAACTGCTCTTGATGAAGCCGAAAGCAAAGGACAAACTAAAAAGATCCAATTGAAGCACTTCATGATAACTCTTTACAAAAAAGGGACTTGTCATTTAGAGTTCACCAGTTTAGAAACACTAAAAAAATTCAATATCTTTGGATCAAATAAAAAAGGATGGTTGCCACCTGGTTACGGTACTAAAGCATATCATGAAATGTCTGAAGATGAACGTCATGTTATTGATGATTACCAAGGGCAAGAGGATTATAATTTCTTAATGCTTCAACCAAATAAGTACTTGTTTGACCCATCTACTCAATTGAAATTAACAGCATAAAAGTGGAGTATTACAAATTCGGTTTATGGATAAGTGCCCCCTGTGGGTACTTTATTTTTTTGAGCAATATGCAAACTCGAAGATAATTACTGTTGTAATTTATTCTCATGTTCAATGCGCCAGCCTGATGTTTCATAGATAGGCGCAAATAACTCCTATATTTCCTTATGTTGATAAAAATTGTTAATCCTTTCATTGCAACTGTTTCACTATGTTTAAAGTATGCTAAATGAGTTGACGTGATAGATTGTAAGTTGTATAATGGATATAGAAATAACTTAGAAATCACTTGACTTGGGTAATGTGGTGTGTTATATTATTAAAGTGCATTACTCTTTTGTGCGCGATGTGCATATAATGATTAAAGCTTTGGAACGAGTGTGATACACTCGATTTTTATGAATTTAGTGTGTGTTACGCTAGGGTGCGTTGATTGTATTGGTTAATAGTTAATAGTTAATATTCAATAATTTAATAAGTATTGTCCTTATGCATATTTAAACTTGGGAAGGTTGAGCATGGGGATTTTTTTATGTATTTATAAAAGCACGAAAAAAAAGAGAAGAAAACTTCTCTTTTTTTGGTTCTATTTTCTTCTTCGTTCTGCTCTGTTTGGGAAGGTTGAGCATTTGGATTTTTTGCTGCCAATAGTCTTGTTATGTTTATTGTTCTTTTTTTCTAAATGATCTTTAATAATTAATTCGAAATCGTGATACTTAATTTTAAATTTCTGC
>JAOZUV010000312.1 GCA_029938505.1 Bacteroidales bacterium
TTTCAATGCGTTCTTTCAATTTAGCATGAGCAATATCACGCCCAACGATAATTGTTCCGTTAAGCGCCAATCTGCTCCCAACGGCATGTTTTGATAATTCAGCAAGTATTGATTCCATCGGCTGATTGAGATTAATACAAACGGCTCCTTTTTCGTCTGGTTTCCGAAGTTCATCAGGAATAAAACGCCCAGGATTATCTTCCAATTTCTCTAACCAAATACCGTCTTTATTAATTTTTGCCTTAATGTTTCTATCAGCAGAACAAGAAACACCCATTCCAACAGGACAACTTGCACCATGTCGAGGTAATCGGATGATGCGAATGTCTAAAGCAAAATGCTTGCCCCCAAACTGAGCACCAATACCAATGTCGTAGGATGCTTTTAATATTTTATCTTCTAATTCAAGATCGCGAAAAGCCTGACCACCTTCATTTCCCGAAGTAGGTAAGTTGTCATAAAATTTTGTAGAAGCTAGTTTTACTGTTTTTAAATTAGTTTCAGCAGAAGTTCCTCCAATAACAAAAGCTATGTGATAAGGCGGGCAGGCTGCTGTTCCTAATGATTTCATCTTTTCAATTAAAAAGGCTTCTAATTTTTCAGGATTTAATAAAGCTTTTGTTTCCTGATATAGGCTTGTTTTATTTGCAGATCCTCCACCTTTAGCTACAAATAGAAATTTGTATTCGTTACCGCCAGTTGCCAGAATATCAATTTGAGCAGGTAAATTTGTTCCCGAATTTTTTTCGGTATACATATCCAATGGGATGGTTTGAGAATACCGCAAATTTTCTTCCGTATACGTTTTATAAACCCCTTTCGATAAAGCTTCTTCGTCTTTTCCATCCGTCCAAATTTGCTGACCTTTTTTGGCTACAATGGTTGCTGTACCTGTATCTTGGCAAAAAGGAAGTTTCCCTTTTACTGAAACTTCGGCATTTCGTAGCATACTTAGCCCAACATATTTATCATTTTTACTGGCTTCAGAATCGCCAAGAATTTTAGCTACTTTTTCGATGTGTGCTGGGCGAAGCATAAAAGAAGTATCGCGAAAAGCAGTGTTGGCTAGCATTGTGATTCCTTCAGCTTCAATTTTTACAATGGGTTTGCCATCAAACTCCGAAACAGATACATAATCTTTCGTGAGTAAATAATAGTCAGTTTTATCTTTTCCCAGAGGGAAAGGTTCCTGATACTTAAATTCTGGTGTAGGCATGTTAAATCTATTTTATTAGGTTAATTATTTGCTAAACTTTTGAATCAGACCATTAATTTGGGTGCTTATCTGATCGCTACTTTCTGTATAATCTTCCAGAACTTTCGATTCAATAAAATCCAGTTTTTGAGCTATGATTAGAAGGGTTTCGATTTCGGTGATTGCATTAAGTGATTGTTCGAGGTATTGTTTGCGTTCATCTCCACCTTTAGCTTGAAATGCTTTAGAAATTCCAATAGGGATTTTTACAACCTGTTTTTTCAGAGATTTAGCGATCCCATTTTTTTCATCTTCAGGAAAAAAGCCTGACAATACATAGGTTTTTTTAACTAGCTCCAAACTATCGTTCCAAATGGCTAGATTTTTAAATGCTTGCTTGTTTTTCATGGTTTTGAAATTTTGGTTGGGATATAATTTTCTTAAAAGAGCGTGTCAATTTCTTCTACTGGTTGGCCTAAAACGGCTTTATAATTATGAACTATTATTGGTCGTTGAATTAATTTTGGATGTTCAATCATAATTTTTATCCATTCTTCATCCGCAAATTCTTTTCCTTTAAAATCAGATTTATAAATAGCTTCCTGAGTACGGATAATATCTTGAGGGCTTTTGTTGAGTCTCATTAATAAATCTGCAAGATCAGCTTCCGAAAGGGAATTTTTCATATAATCGATAATCTCAAAATCGATTTTTTTTGTTTCTAAATGGGCCAATCCAGCTCTTGATTTACTGCAACGGGGGTTATGATATATTTTTATCATCTAACAATTATTTAACATCAAAATTAATGAATTATATCAATTACATATTAAAAGTTGGACATAAAAAATATTTTAATAAAAAATTTTAAAAGTTTGGGGACATTTTTATAAAAATGGAATACACATAGTGTTATTTAATTGCAAAAGAGAATTAACTAAGAGTTAAAGGATATAAAACTTATTATTGGTTTAAAGCAGGGCTAACTACTCGTCATGACAGAAAGTGTCAATAAATCATCTTAAAAAATGAATGACAAATTATTTTAGAAAATTGTATTAAATTAAAATTTAAAAAACATGAAAAAATACAAATCAATTTTAATGCTATCAATAATAGCAGGAATTATAACAATAGTAAGTTGCTCAAAGGAAGAAAAACATCAATTAGATAAACAAGATGTTGAAAATATAAGTCCTTTCATGATAACATCGATAGATGACATATTAGTGAAAGATAAAATTATTAATTGGCAAATTTTAAATCATGGCAATTTTTTAACTAATTTAAAAACTTCACAAGGCGGTAATATTGAGTTTAATTATGATGATTTAGTTTCTGCATCGATGGAAGGTGTTTCTGGAGAAGTAATTGTTGCAAATCAAATTGGGTTTGATGTTGCTAATTCTGTAAATCATGGTATTGGTTTTTTTGAAAACGAAAATAACGAGATTGTTGAAGCAATGATAATTAGAACGGAACAAATCTCAGAAAATATTCAGAGAATAGAATATTTAAACTTAAATTATGAGTTGCAGTTATCAGTAGAGCTTGACTTCTTAAATAAAACTTCTAATATTATCTCTCAAGAAAAAAATACATTTAAAAATGACGGAGCAGGGACAGTAGAATGTATGGAAGATGTATACTCAGGTCATGGTTGGCTTTCAGTTTGGGTTATTGTGCAAACTGCTTTTATACCAGCAACAGCACTCGCATTCGCAATAGCCTGTGCAGTTGCTTAATGTTAAGATATGAAAAAATTATTTCTTTATTATTTTATTATTCTTATTCCATTACCAATAATGGTTTGGCTAGTAGAAAGTAACATGACTAAAGAGTTTGTTATTTTACTCTTATTCTATGCTTTGATATACAGACCTTTAACTGATGGATGTAAGTTATTTCTAACGGAGGTTGTCAAAAAAAATGAGTTTTGGAAAATGTTTATTCCTTTTTATTTAAGTACTAAATATTTTAAAGAACTTTATTTAAAATAATCAAAATTTATAATTGAAAAGTATGCTGATGAGTTTAGATCATTAATTCATCGGCATACTTTTTTTATATAATCCATTTAGGTAAAAGATTTAAATGCATTGTCAGGCATTACTCCCAAATTCCATTAAGAATGCCTTAATAAAATCTTGAATATCACCATCCATAACAGCCTGTACATTTGAAGTTTCGTGATTAGTTCGCAGATCTTTTACCATTTTATATGGATGCATTACATAGGATCGGATTTGTGATCCCCATTCAATTTTTTTCTTGCTTCCTTCAATTTCAGATTGGGCTTCACGCTGTTTACGTAATTCTAGTTCGTATAATTGAGATTTAAGCATTCGTATCGCTTTTTCGCGATTTTGTCCTTGCGAACGAGTTTCTTGACATTCAATTGCAATCCCCG
>JAOZUV010000026.1:0-11500 GCA_029938505.1 Bacteroidales bacterium
ATCTAAATTTTCCGTCCTTTATAAAAACTTTTGTTAAGCTTCTATATTTTCCAGAGCGTGCAGCATAGGTATGTCCGCAAGCTTCAATGGCTCGAAAATCATTTCCTGTTGCCAAAGCTACAGCATCGATTCCATTAAATACTCCTTTATTATGTGTGGTTGCTCTGAAGGTATCCACATTCGCGATTTTCACTGCTTTATCAAATTTCCAGGCAAATGCTTCGGGTGTCATATCAATACCTGGCTGATCTAAATCCTCAATATCACATTCAACATAAGCTTCGACCAAACAATTGGGGGTGTAATTTGATAAGATAGACATGATCACCATGCAATCTTTTTCACCATTTACAAAGGCATCATTTTCGGTAAAATATTCTTTAAGTAAGCTCGCAAATTCTTCTAAACATGAATTTATAAAATTAGCTCCCATCGAATCTTTTGTTTCGAAGGTTGCTTTAAGTTGGTAGTAGTTTTCCAATTCAAAAGTAAAATCGATTAATTCGATATCGAGTATTCCGCCGCCACGTTCTTCCATCCGAGAGGTAATGGATTTGGAACCCTGAATAAGTTTTTCTTTAATGGCAGGCATATGAGTTTTTAATTTCTCAGGAGCTCCATTCCATATAAAATGTACCTGACCAATTTTTTCGGTAGAAATAATTTTAGCTTGAAATCCACCTTTATCTGCCCAAAATTTAGCACTACTAGATGCTGCAGCAACCACTGAGCTTTCTTCAATGACCATTGGTACCATATATTTTTTCCCATTGATGAGCATATTAGGAGCTACGCCATATGGGAAGAAAAAATTGGAAATAGTATTTTCACTGAATTCATCAAACAGTTTTTGTTTCTTGGGATCGCTATGCCAAAAGGTTTGCAATTCAGCCAAGGCGTTCTCAGAATCTTCAAAATAGGAAGAAACTAATTCTAATTTTTCCAGTTTATTTAACTTCGAAAATCCGTTGATAGGTTTTTTTTCAGGCATTAATTTAAACTTAATTTTAAAATAGCTGCAAAGGTAAGGCTTTTTTAAACTAAGTGGATTGTTTCTAAATAATAGATTCTAAATTGATTATGACAAATCTGAATTTATCAATGCCTTCGCCTAAATTTTTTTTAGTGACAAATTCTTTTTCCCTTTGTGATTTTTCAAATAATGAATTGATACAATTTTCTTTAAGATGGGTTTACTTAGCTCTATTTTCTTTTATCCGAAAGTTGTAGTAGTTATATAGACATAAAAATTGAAGCTGTAGGGGGTTTATCCAAGGCTGATTTTTCTATTTACTTTTATTCATTCATACATTTAATCTATAAAAAAAGCAGTTATAAAATTTCATTTTTTGATTAGCCAAAATTATTTAAAAATGAAAAGTAATGTACAAATAACCTAATTCATTAATAAAATTAAAATCTATGAAAAAATTAGTTACAAATGCAAAAAAGGCTCTCATGTTTATGAGTATAGTAATCTTTGTTAGTTTTATAGGCTCATGTGAACAGGAAGAGATTAATACCTTCTGGAATGACGATGCCGGACCAACCCTTACTGATATTTCGCCAAGTACCGCTAAGGAAACTAAAGAAGTTATTATTCTGGCTAAGTACTTTTCTGCAACAGCTGACAATTCAGTAAGCTTTAACGGAATTGAGGCAACAATTACTGAAGCCAATATTTCACGAATAGTTGCAATAGTACCTGTAGGTGCAACTTCTGGAGACCTTACTGTAACATCAGATGGGATTCCATCTGTAAATAGTCTTGCATTTACTGTTATAGAAACAATTATACCTACCATAACATCAATTGATCCTGCGGCGGCACAAGCAGGGCAAACCGTTGTTATTACTGGAACGGGTTTCAGCACCACACCAGATGAAAATTTGGTAAGCTTTAATGGAGCTGAAGCTACAGTAACTGAGTCTACATCTACTACTATTACAGTAACTGTTCCTGAACTTGCTACAACTGGAAATGTTACAGTAACTGTTGATGATGAAATTTCAATTGGTGTTATGTTTACATCTATGGAACCACCAATAATTACCCTAACAATACCTATATTTGAAGGTGGTGATGATGCTGAACAATTGAGAGGTGATTATGATGGTGATCCAGCTGGAACTATGGATATAGGAAGTAGTGATCTTGAGTTATGTACTGAAGCTGAAGGTGATATGCATATGGTTGGTCTTATTTTTAGAGATGTGCAAATTCCGGTAGGAGCAACAATCAAAGCCGCATATATTCAGTTTAACGCCGACGATAATGATAGTCAAGAAGGGCCATTACCTATTGATATATGGGGAATGAAAGAAGCTAACACATCAGCTCCATTCATTGATGAACTTTTTAACATTACTAGTCGCCCTAATACAACAGCGAAAGTAACTTGGAATGCACCGATTTGGGCGGTTAAAAATGAAAGAGGACCAGATCAGGCTACCTCTGATTTAAAAGCAATAGTTCAAGAAATCATTGGTCTTACAGGATGGGCCTCTGGAAATAATATGGGATTTAAGTTAACAAATGATGAGACTTTAAAAATCCACAGGGAAGCTGAAGCATGGGACGAATATGATGGTGATGGCGTAGGTATGCCTACATTAGTTGTTGCTTTTACAGAACCCATATAAATTGATTTGTAATCATGTTAATTCTTGATATGGATTAAAGATTTAAAATTAATAATAATTAGATATTAAGATAGTTGCAAGTTTATACTTGCAGCTATCTTTTTAGTATGAGCATTAAATTAATTATCCCCGAAAATTCTAAAGTACAGCATGAAAAAGATTACTTTTTTATTAGTATTCACGATTCTATTTGTTCAATTCTTATTTAGTCAGAAACACATCCATTGGGGGTCAACCAATGATCCTTTACATGGTTTGGTTGTATCATGGCAAAGTTCAGAATCATCCAGTAAGATTAAATGGGGTTATACGACTTCCTATGAACAAGGGCCATTTAATGGAGTGCGCCGTGATAACTATTCAGGCTATTTATACGATTACAGCTTCCCAACAGTAAATGAGTCTTCAACCATTCATTACTCTATTTCTAGCAATGGTGGATGGACATCGGACAAGACATTTCAAACATCGGTAAATACAAATTCAACTCATTTTTCATTTATTGCAGGTGGTGATAGTCGATCACGTATGGATGATTGGCAAATGGCAGCTGATAAGCTAGCCACCGAAACAGTCGATTTTCATCTTTTTATGGGAGATCATGTTAGCTCTGGTTCATCAACTTCGGATTGGGATAATTGGTTTGACAGGGGTGCAAGTTTTTTAGAAAAAAATGTGATTTATCATACGGGTGGAAATCATGAATTTGGACCCATCTATTTGAATAAGTTTGTTATGCCAGAGAATGAAAAATGGTATTCTTTTGAATTTGGCAATGCATTATTCATATGCCTGTTAACCGAAGAAGATTTTGGTACTCAGTATGGTTTCTTGTTGAATGAACTTGCAAATACTACAAAAACTTGGAAAGTGGTGTTTTTTCACAAACCTTTTTTTACAACGGGTAGTCATGCCGGTGATATGAATTTAGATCGAAGTACTTGGTGGAAAGCCCTTGATGATTATGGCGTTGATGTAGTTTTGGGTGGGCATACGCACTATTACTTAAGAACAAAGCCAATAAACTTGAATGTAAGTTCTACTTCAGCAGTGGCAGAATATGGTAGTGAGGCTGGTCAAGGCAGACTTCAAATTGTTGCTGGACGATATGGCGCACCTCCTACCTCAACTGGGAATGCATGGTTTATCGAAGAAAATAGAAATATGATTCATTATACAAAATTTGAAATTAATGACAATGTCCTCACTATGAATGCCTATGATATGTCAGGGAATATATTCGACAACGTGACTATTTCGAAAGCACAAACAGCTATTGAAGATTTGGAATCAAATAATTCCCCAGACTTTTTGTTAAGTCAAAATTTCCCAAATCCATTTAAGACCTCTACAACTATTAGTTATAATTTGTCGAAATCTGATTATGTCAGTTTAAAAATATATAATCTTTCTGGACAAGAAATGGAGACTTTGGTAGAAGATTTTCAAACAGTGGGAGAACATCAAATTATTTGGGAGCCAATTGGACTTCAAAGTGGCGTGTATTTTTATAAGTTAGATGTAGGTACTCCTTTTGGTTCAAGACGGAAACATACCGAAACAAAGAGATTAATTTATCAAAAATAAAATGGATGTAAAGATAAATTAAAAGGTTTCTATAAATTCTCTTAGATCGGATTCTAAAGGTAAATTCATTTTTTTCTTTATTCTATAACGACTTGCTTGAACAGATTTTGGATCAATATTCAACATCCTTGCTATTTCTTTTGTTGGCAATTGCAATTTGATAAAACTACAATGTTCCAATTCGGTTTGTGTTAATTGCGGACACTTGCTTTTTAATTTGCTGAAAAAACCAGAATGAACACCGTCGAAATGTACTTTAAGTCGTTCCCACTCTTCTTCATGATCATCATAAAATGACAATTTGGTAATCACCCTGTCTAAGCCTAATAATTCTTCTCTTGGTACTTTTTTACTAAACAGATTTAACTCATCTTTTATGTTTCTTAAAAAATGTTTATGTTGAACAATATTAAGGGCATAATTCACAATTTCTTTGTTTTTTTGAGCAAGCTCGTTACTAACCTTTTGGTTTTTGATTTCAAGTTGATTGGATCTTTTAAGACCCCTTATAGTCATAACAAATAAAATAACCAGAAGAATCAAAACAATAAAAGCAATTGTAAAAGCATAATTCCTTAGACTGTCATTTTTCATTATCAAGTGATGAATCTCGTTATTTTTATTTTCCAAATCGAGTTGTACTGATAGTAATGAGAAGCTTTTATTAAAGAATTGCTCACTGGTATTTTGTGTTCTTAAATGTTGATTGAGCGAAAACAAATCATTATGCCGTATAAGTTCCAGATCAAAACTACAATCGCTACTGGATGGTCGAGATTGATGTACTGAAACACTAATGGTATTCATCCCTTCTCTGAAAAAATCAGGGGAGAGGACAAAATCGTAGAATGTGTCCTCTTGTTCAACAGAAATAGTAGTTAAAGCAAATGTTGAATCATTTACAACACCTTCGGGCATATTGGTCCTCCACACTTCTCTTCCGTTGATATACACAACAGCTCCATCATCTCTTAAAACTTTTAAAAGATATACAAAGTAATCACCAGGGTTTTCAACATAAAATGATTTACGGAAATATTCGGTTATTCGTTTTGTTTGAAGATCTCCCCCATCGTATAATATAGTAGCCATACCAGCATCTCCATAACCAAAAGGAGCGCGAGACTCCAGCCAATTATGGTCGGGATAATTATTAACCATCCAATAATATTCAGGGATGCTATCATCGCTGAAATATTTCCACTGTGAGCCTCTATAAATTAATGTATCTTGAGAAAAAACAGTATTACTGAGGCATAAAAATGCAATACATAATAGTAAAAATGAGGAGCGTTTCATAATAGCTTTTTAGTAGTCAATCACAGTTTTTTAGTAGTCAATCAATTACAAATCTAAAAAAATATATCTATTAATTTATAATGAATGTATAAAAAAAAGAATTGGTAGTATTTATATAGTCATTTTAATTTAAATGAGAGGGGATAAATATATGCAATAAATCTGAGTTTGATTTTTTTAAAAGTAATTTTAATATAATAAAAAGAGAATAACATTCTCATTATGAAATTAAACTATTGAGTAGGCATATTCTAAATTTAATTCGCATGAATTTTACTGCATATAATAACAAACTATATTTTATTTTATTTCTTTTTATTGGCTTTGCCTGTACGCCCTCTTCTCAAAAAGATGAAATTAATCTTAGACAAGGATTATCTGAATTTGATGCTGGAGAGTATTCCAATAAAAACATAACTGATGGTCCTTATATTTTTTATCAAGATGAAGAAACCATTCTGAAATGGATAGAAAAGGATGACGTAATTGAACATATAATCACTAAATCTAACTTCAATATCATAGAGAAAAATTTTGGTTTTAAGTTAAAACCAGAATGGATAAATCCTAAAAACGAAGCGATCGATTATAAACAAGAATTTGAAAATGTTGACAAAATAATTGCGATTAGTGATATTCATGGCCAATATAAGCTTTTTGTAAAAATTCTTAGAGAATACAATGTCATTGATGAGGATAATAATTGGAGTCTTGGAGGTGGTCATTTAATGATTGTTGGAGATATTTTTGATCGGGGACCACAAGTGAATGAGGCTTTATGGCTTGTTTATAAATTGGAAAATCAGGCAAAAGAAAGTGGCGGAAAGTTACACTATTTAATAGGCAATCATGACGAAATGATTATCAACAAGGATCATCGTTATTTAAATGAAAAATATATTGCAACTGCCAGTAAGATGAATCTTGGATATGAAGAGCTGTTTTCGGAAAATACACTTATTGGTCGGTGGTTGAGAAGCAAACCTGTTATCATTCAAATAAATGATATTTTATTTGTTCATGCAGGGATATCTCCTGAGCTTGTTGAAAAAGGATTCACTGCTCAGCAGGTAAATAAGATTTTCTTGACAGACATCTTGGGTAAGACAAAATTTGAGACTAAACATGATTCTGTTCTTACTTTCTTGAGAGGGCGTAAAGGTCCAATATGGTATCGTGGCTATTTTAATGATTCTAGTTTAGATAATGAACAAATCGATAAAATTTTAAACCACTTTAAGAAAAAACATATTGTAGTTGGGCATACTTCTCAAGAAAGTATAGTTTCGCTATTTCGAAATAAAGTTTTTGGTGTTGATGCAAGTATAAAAAATGGGAAATATGGAGAGGTTTTGATATATGATAAAGGAGATTTTTTTAGAGGAACCATTAAAATGACTCCTATGTATGGAGGACGAAATAACTAGTTTTTGTTGAGTGAGTTCTACAGATGAATATTCTGGTAGAATTAAAGTTTTAGTTAGTGAATGTATTAAGGTTATCTTCAACCTTAATTAAAAAGCTTCCTGAGTTTCAGGAAGCTTTTTTGGTTTGTTTTAAACTAATATAATTAATAATTATCTCTCATAAAAAAAGGGTCTCAAAAGAGATCCTTTTTTACTTAGCAACCAAATTTTCTAATTATGAACCAAATTTCTTTAACTAGAATGTAGTTTAATAATTGGGATTTTGCCGGAGAGGATTTATATTAAGTTCTGCCAGCGGAATTGCAAACACTACCTGGTAGTCATTATAAGGAATATGCATGCGAGCTGAAATACCAGCTGCTCTGGGTACATTACTTCTTATAATATCTCTCTTATTTCGAATAAGATCAAAAAATCGATGTCCTTCACCTGCTAATTCTTTTCTTCTTTCAGTTAGAACTCTATCAAGTGTTACATCACCAATAGCAACAGTTGCTGACGGGTTAGCACGTTCTACAATTGCATTTAGATAAGTTTCAGCATTTGCGCCCGCGCCTTTTACAGCAGCTTCGGCAGCTATTAAATAAAGTTCTGATAAACGAAAAATCCCAACATTACTAGTAGTAGAAGATGCTACATCACCACTACCTTCGAAATGAGCAACAATAACTGCTTTTGTATTTCCTTTACCAGGATATTTTAATATCCGACCATACGTTGTTGGATCACCAATAACACTTAGTTGGTCAATATATAATATTCCATTTCTAATATCATCCGGATCTGAATTTATGAGATCAATTAAATCCTGAGATGCACAAAATTGTCCATATCCTTCAGGATCAGAAAGGTTATTTATAGAATTACCACCACCATTATCTGCAGCATTGTTAATGCAAGAAAAAATGGATTCTGAAGTAAAATCATCTGCCCAGGCATCTACATATTCACCTCTCGACATAAGAGAATAAGGTCCATTGTTAATTACATCCACAGCTGTTGTATAGGCATTGGCATTGTCTTCTTTATACAAGTAAACCCTTGCCAATAAAGTTTTAGCAGCCCATGAATTTATTTTTCCACCTCTTTTAGCGGTAGTAAGTAATGGGATTGCAGTTGTTAAATCAGAAATGATTTGTGTGTAAACTGCATCTACTGTACTCCTTGGTGTTTTTGCATCTGGTGCTAATAATTCTGTGATAATAGGAACACCCAAAGAGCTTCCACCATCATGAGAGTATGGCAAACCATAAGAGTTGCATAATGCAAAATGACAAAGTGCTCTGATAGCCAAAGCCTGTCCTCTCATGTCTTGTTTGGTTGCTTCTTCAGTAGCTGTTTCTGTTTCAATTGATCCCAGAATCGCTAATACATTGTTTACCTGTCGGATGACTAAATATGGTTGTCTCCATACACCGGACACACTATTTTGTTCATCAAAATCATAACGATATTCATCTTCAAGTCTACCAAAGTCTGGGACTTGATAATCATCAGATCGCATATCGTTTCTAGTAATATAACTGCTATTTAGAAAGTTTGTACTTTGCATCAAATTATATGCACCATTCACTACAAGATCCACATCAACTAAATTTTTAATGTCACCTGGAGCTTGCTGGTTAGTTGGGTACTCCACAAGAAAATCTTTTGAGCATGATTGGCTTATAAAAAGCAAACCAACCATAAACATTATGAGTATGTATTTATTGTTTTTCATTTTTATATATTTTGAATTTTTAAATTTTTTAGAAGCCTATTTCAATACCAAAAGAAACTGTTTTAACTGGTGGCATTTCAAAATATGCATAGCCACTTGCACCTCCGTGTTCAGGGTCTACAATATCTTGCGATGCAAATGTTAAGAGATTTCTTCCTTGTACATATACAGTTGCGTTTTTCATTCCTATTTTTTTTAGTAATGACGTAGGAATGTCATACGATAAAGTAATGTCCTTTAAACGTAGATAGTTATTGTCGAACAAGAAACGAGTAGAATAAATGTCAGATCCATTATTGCCTAACCAAATTCGTTGAGGATGTGCAGCAATATCACCAGGGTTTTGCCATCTGTCTAATTGAGCCTCTGGAACTACATATTTAGGACTACGTCCATCATTCCATGATTTATATCCAGAGTTATACCAGATTTTTCCTCCATATGAGAAGTTGAAAATGAAGGATAAATTAAATCCTTTATACGATATATTATTCCCAATACTTCCGTAGAAATCAGGTTCTGCAGAACCAGCAACAGTTCTTTCTGCTTCTTTACTGTCATGAGTAACCTCATCTGTAACATTACCTTCATCATCAAGAAGATACCACATTGGAGTACCATCTGCAGGATCAACACCAGCCCAAATTGGCAAATAGAATGAGTAGTAAGCCTCTCCTTCGCGGCGAATATATCGGCTTGAAATAATGTCTTCGTTATTATTAAGTTTCAGAATTTTATTTCTTGTTGTTGTTAATAGGAATGTAGATGACCATTCAAAATCCTTAGTTTTTATATTGTCTGATCGGATTTCAATTTCAACACCTTTGTTTTGCATTTCACCTATATTAACCATAGTATTTCCAGCTCCAATAGTTGGTGCTAAAGGTAAATCCATTAATAAATCAGAAGTTTTTCTTTGGAAATATTCAACACTACCTCTTATGCGTTTAAAAATTCCAAACTCAAAACCAATGTTGAAACTTTTACTTTTTTCCCATGTCAAGTTTTTATTTTCAATCTGAGATTCAACGGCTGCTCCCATTTCATCATAGGTGCTTGTATAACTATAGAGTGCTAAATGGTCATAATATCCTCCAGGGAGTGTTCCGCTTGTACCATAAGATGCCCTAATTTTTAAGTCGTTAATAAAATTTAGATCATCCATGAATGATTCTTGGGTTAATCTCCAAGCTCCAGAAACTGACCAAAAGTTGGCCCATTTTTCATTCAATCCAAGTCGCGAACTTCCATCTCGACGCATACTTGCAGAAAAATAATATTTATTATCATAATCATAATTTGCTCTGGATAAATAAGAAAGCATAGAATATGCACTTGAAGAGCCAGAAACACCAACTGGAACAGCTGCTACAGATAACACACCTAAACTTTCGTTAGGAAGGCCCTCACCTTCAGCTGCATAATTGATTGATTTATATTGTTCAGATTCAAAACCACCTAAAAGGTTTATATGGTGTAATTCATTATAGGTCTTGTCAAATGTTACTAAATTTGAAGAGGAAAGTCGTTTTCTTTTAGCATTGCTATTAGCAACATATCCTTGTGTATCTTCACCATTTCTGGATAATGGAGAATAATAATTATAATAATCATTATTTATCCAATCATAACTATTCGTTGATTTGAACGTTAAAAAGTCAAATGGTTTATATTCAAAAAAGCCAGAAGTCATACTTCTAAACACTTGAGCTTTTCTTTCCATTAATGGATATTCACGAAGAAGATTATAATAACCGGCATTTACCAATTCATATTTATATTCCCCATTCTCATCATAAGGAGATTCAGTGGGCCATGTATTTCTATTAACATTATAGAATGGGTTGTTATAACTTGACCCATTATTTGCTGTATTTTGATTAGTATGGGAATTTAAAATATTTACTCCGATTTTGACTTTATCACTTATTTCATGAGTAATGTTTATTCTTCCTGAATATCTTAAGAAATCAGAATTTAAGGCCAGCCCTTGTTGATCTAAAACGCTCGCTGAAATATAAAACTGTGTTTTATCAGTACCACCTGATGCAGATAGTTCAGTGCTTTTTGAAACTCCTTGTCTAAATAAAAGGTCGTACCAATCAGTGTAACCACCAGCTGGTTCATACCATTGATATTTTTGCATATTATAATCAACATTGGAATTTCCAGTGCCATAATAATTTTCCAATGATTCTTGCATTAATGCTATAAAATCACCACCACTTGCTGCTTTATAATTCTCAACTGCAAAATTTGAAAGTCCTAATGATGACTTAAGTGTATATTTTGTAACACCTTTTCGACCTTGCTTAGTTGTAATTAAAATTACACCATTGGCTGCACGAGAACCATATAATGAAGAAGCAGCTGCATCTTTTAATACAGTTACACTTTCGATATCTCCTGCGGGAATTGAAGACATTAAATTACCACCTTCAGTAAGACTTCCGGTAGTCATTGCTATACCATCAATAACATAAAGTGGTGAATTAGAAGCTGAAAATGATCCTAAACCCCTAATTCGAATTTCAGAATACGATCCTGGTTGTCCACTAGTTTCTGCTACAGTTACACCAGAAATATTGCCAGATAATGCTTTTTCAAATGAAGCAACAGGGATTCTGGAAATACTTTCCTTTTTAACCACTTGAGCAGAACCGGTATATGATTTTTTGGTCGTTGTTCCATAAGCAACCACAACAACTTCATCAAGCGTTGTAGCCGATAACTCTAGTATGACATTTATAACTGTTTTTCCTGCAATAAGTACTTCTTGCGGAGCAAAGCCAATAAATGAGAACACCAATGTCTCAGCTGATGC
>JAOZUV010000026.1:11510-12778 GCA_029938505.1 Bacteroidales bacterium
TAGCATTTGCTGGAACTGTAAATTCATAATAACCATTTGGGTCGGTAGTGATACCGGTTGTTGTTCCTTTTACCAATATGGTTACACCGGGAAGTGTTGTTCCGTCCTCAGAACTTGTAACCACACCTGTTATTTTATTTCCTTGAGCATAGGCTGTATGCATGCTGAAGAGAAACAATAAAATAATTGTAGTAATTTGTTTCATAGATTTGGTTTTTTTAATGTGTAATTATTATTAATTAGTTTTTTCAAAATTGCTTTTATGATGATTCTGCTTTATGTTAAAATCATCAAAGCTTTTATTTCATAGGCGTTTCTGTTAATTTATATTTTGCTTTTCATGTTTTGTCTTTAGTTGGGTATTCGTCATTTTTTGCGGACTATTTTCATCAATAATTTCATGTAGATAAATTTACATTACACTATATATGATTCATAAAAACTCGATTATACAAACCCACTACGGTATATAAAAACATGTCTATTTATATACTATCAATAAATATTATTGAAGATTTCAGTTTTTGCACTAGAATCTACTTATTGATAAAAGGCAAAAACAGCATCAGAAAAATTAATTTAAAGAAGGGATTTACAGTTTCACAGAATATAGTTTGATTGAGGGAAGGAAACTAAAAAAGCCACCCTAAAAGGATGGCTTTGAATAGTATATTTTGGAAATAATTTTTACATCATTCCGCCCATGCCTGGCATTCCGCCACCCATTGGAGGCATAGCAGGAGCCGCTGCATTTTCATCTTTATGCTCAACAACCACACATTCGGTAGTTAATAACATACCTGCAATTGAAGCGGCATTTTCAAGAGCTACACGTGTAACTTTTGTAGGGTCGATAACGCCAGCAGCATATAGGTTTTCATACACTTCAGTACGAGCATTAAAACCGAAATCGCCTTTGCCTTCTTTTACTTTTTGAACGATAACAGAACCTTCTAAACCTGCATTTTCAACAATCTGACGCATGGGTTCTTCCAATGCCCTTTTGATGATAGCAATACCTGTTTCTTCGTCTTCGTTATCAACTTTAATGGCATCAAGAGTTTCGATAGCACGGATGAAAGCAACACCACCACCAGGAACAATTCCTTCTTCGATGGCTGCACGGGTAGCATTTAAAGCGTCATCGAAACGATCTTTTTTCTCTTTCATTTCAACCTCAGAAGCTGCACCTACATAAATTACAGCAACACCTCCAGCTAATTTAGCTAAACGTTCTTGTAATTTTTCTTTATCATAATCAGAAGTAG
>JAOZUV010000027.1 GCA_029938505.1 Bacteroidales bacterium
ACCGGCTTATCGGGGTAATCAGGGGAGTTAACATGAAAATCCTGCATTTGCTTTATGTCCTTCAAATTGAGTTTCCTCAACAGCCTCAACTTCAAAAACTGTATCTAAAATACTTTCAATTCGGATAGACTCATTCAAGGCAATATCACCATTAAAATAATGAATGGCTACTCGGGCACTCACTCCCGTTCCGGTAGGAGAACGATCTACTTCACCTTCAGCAAAAATGCATACATTCCGACTGTGATTTGCCGGATTTTTAGCTTTCCCGGTAAAGATGGTTCCATATAAAAAGCTCAAATCCTCTTCAAAAGGATGTTTGATTTCGAAATTCTCCATCACCGCTTGCTTGATCTTTTTACCCCAACCGATGAGTTGGTTATAATCCATTGCTTCCAAACCTAACCCCAAAGTATCTGCATCAACAAAAGCATAAAAAGCCCCGCCATAAGCCACATCAAAATTTATCTTACCGATGCCTTCAACGTAGATGTGTTGATCTTTTAATAAAACAAAAGAAGGAACATTTAAAAATGAAACAGACTCAATTTTATCACCTTTCCTTTCTACAGTTGACAGAATCCGACCAGCAGGAGTATCAATTTTTAATTGAAACTCATCGCCTTCTTTCTTCAAGATGCCCATTTCGGGTAGGACTTTTGAGAGGGCAATAATGGCATGGCCACACATGGTAGAATAACCTTCGTTATGGATAAAAAATACGCCAAAATCGGCTTCGGGAGTATTGGGTTCAACAAGTACCGCCCCATACATATCAGCATGACCACGAGGCTCAAACATGGTGGAAGTGCGTAAATAATCATAATGCTCTTGAAAAAATCGTCGTTTCTCCAAAACGTCTGCACCCTTAATTTCAGGCAAGCCTTTGGTGAAAATACGCAAAGGTTCTCCAGCCGTATGAGCTTCTAGACTTTCTATACAAAGCCAGTTTTTCGGAGGAGTCCATTTTACATCCATAAGCCTTAATTTTTTCAGTACCTCAAATTAAGGAAAAAGGGAGGAGAAATACTAATAAAGATTTGTGGAAATTACGTTGTGTAACAATCTTCCAAAAGTTTAATAAATCGGCTTTATTAGCTCTAATTTACCATTCACCCCAAAAAAAATAGACTTTACCGATTTTAACTTTTATTAAAGAGTCTTCAAACTTAGTTTTGTTTTGATTTTAAAATTAAGTTGTTCATTTACATCTATTATTTCTTGTAACTAATTTATCTTACAATCGTCTAAAAAGTAATATTTCATATTAGTATAAATCAAAAATCAAATTTTATGAAAACGACCAAATTAATATTCGCATTTTTCTTATTAGGAATTTTTCTTTTAGGAGAGTCCGCATATGCACAAAATAGCAACGATATAGAAGTTGGATATCGAAGATCAGGTGAAATTGATGCACAAGGATTTCAATTAGACAAAGAAACTACCATCCAGATTGAAGGAACTGCCGGTTTATATGATAGAATGGGTAACGATCTTATTTTTTATGGATGGATATTAGATGGGAAAACACGTAAAGTGGTTTGGAATTTATTGAAAGAAGACAATGATAAGTTTTTCAAATATCGTGATCCGGGTAAATTTTCTTTTGATAAAGAAATTACATTGCCTGCAGGCGATTATGAAGTTTATTATGCTGCTGGTATCGATTCAGATTATGATAATTATGATTTTAATTTTGGGGATCTTTTAGATTTAATTTTTAATGGTGACTCTAGAGATAATGACAATAATCGACGTCGATTTTCAAACCTTAAGATGACTTTAAGTGCTTCGGATGGCAGTCTTATGAAAAATGATTTATATAAGAATGTAAATACATTTTCAGATAAAGCTATTGTTTCAATTGTAAGAGCCGGAGATAATGAGTATATCAAAAAAAGCTTTAGTGTTAAAAGTGATCTCGACTTAAATATTCGTGGTATTGGAGAACAGCAAGACAGAGAAGAATTTGATTTTGCATGGATCGTTAATGCAAAAACTTATGAAAAAGTTTGGCCAAATGATGATACCCGATTCAGAAAAGCAGGTGGTGGTAGAAAAAATAAAATGGTTTCAGAAAAAATTCATTTGGAAAAAGGAGATTATACCTTGTATTATATCACGGATGGTAGTCACTCCTATGATAAATGGAATGTATTGCCTCCATTTGATCCTCAATTTTGGGGAATCTCAATTTGGGCAGATGATAAAGATCAAAACAAAGTAAAGATCAACGTAGATGCTGATCATTTTGTAATGAAACTAAACAAAGCCCGAGACAATGATTATTTAAGTCAAGCTTTTAAGATCAAAAAAGACATGAAAATTCGAGTGTATAGTATTGGCGAGCGCTCAGGCAGATATGACATGGCTGACTATGGCTGGATTATGAATATTGATACCCATGAAAAAGTTTGGGAATTCAACGAAAGAGATTCAAAATACGCTGGTGGAGCCGATAAAAACAGAATGGTGAATGAAGAAATTAAATTGGAAGTAGGCAATTATATGGCCTATTATGTAACCGATGGTTCTCATTCTTATCGCGATTGGAATGCAGGCCCTCCAATGATTCCAGAATTATGGGGATTGAGCATTTTAGCGATTGATGATAGTAATAATTTTGAATTATTAGATTCCTATACAAGTTCAAATAAAAATGTTCTTGCAGAAATTATTAGAGTGAGAGATCATGAATATGAAAAACAAACCTTTACTTTGGGTAAAAAATCAAAAATCAGAATTTATGCCATAGGCGAAGGATCTAGTGGAGACATGAGTGATCTTGGTTGGATTAAAAATAAAGATACTGGCCGAATTGTTTGGGAAATGACCTACAGAAATACCGATGCAGCTGGTGGAGCACGTAAAAACAAATTGTTTGACGGAACCATTATTTTACCTGCTGGTAAATATACTGTCTATTATGAAACCGATGGTTCGCACTCTTATCGTGATTGGAATGCTGCTGCACCCTACGATCAAGAACATTATGGTATTAGTATTTATTTAATAGATTAATTTATTAAAAACACAGAATATCATAGGGGTGCCACCCTGCAGGGTGGCCCCCCTATTTGTTTTTCTCAATGTAAATTAAAAACATCCTTCAATTAAATCAACATCCGCAAAATTAGGCAGCGTAACTTTTAAGTTTGGTTCGGTTTCCATGGCACGTTTAATGGCAAATACAGCTCCATCATTCCGAGCCCAGCTACGACGAGAAATCCCATTATTTACATCCCAATGCAACATCGAACGTAAACGGCGATCAGCATCTTCTGAGCCATCCAGCATCATTCCAAAACCGCCATTTATTACTTCGCCCCAGCCAACACCTCCACCATTGTGGATACTTACCCAAGTTGCCCCACGAAATGAATCGCCAATCACATTTTGAATAGCCATATCCGCTGTAAAACGAGAGCCATCATAAATATTTGAAGTTTCACGGAATGGAGAATCGGTACCCGAAACATCGTGATGATCGCGACCTAAAATAACGGGTGCAGAAATCTTTCCATCCTTAATCGCTTTATTAAAGGCAACAGCAATTTTAGTCCGACCTTCGCAATCAGCATATAAGATTCGAGCCTGTGAACCAACCACCAATTTATTAGCTTTGGCTTCACGAATCCAACGAATATTGTCTTGCATTTGCTGGGTAATTTCAATGGGTGCTGTGGTTGAGATTTCTTCCAATACTTCCATTGCAATTTGGTCAGTGATATCTAAATCTTCCGCTTTCGCAGATGAACAAACCCAACGAAAAGGACCAAAGCCATAATCAAAACACATCGGACCCATGATATCCTGAACATAAGAAGGGTAAATAAAGTCTCCATTTTCTTTCAAAATATCAGCACCAGCACGACTGGATTCCAATAAAAATGCATTTCCATAATCAAAGAAATACATGCCTTTAGCGGTTAATTTATTAATTGCAGACACATGACGACGTAAAGTTCCCTGTACTTTTTCTTTAAATAATTCAGGTTCTTGAACTATCATTTCGTTAGATTCTTCCAAACTCATTCCCACCGGATAATAACCACCAGCCCAAGGATTATGTAATGATGTTTGATCAGAACCTATTTCAATTTCCAGATTATCTTCTACAAAACGTTCCCAGAGATCAACAATATTTCCTTGATAAGCCAATGAAACGGCTTCTTTATTTTCTTTCGCTTGGCGAATTCTTTTCACCAATAATCCTAAATCCGTAAACACCTCATCAACCCAGCCTTGTGAGTGACGGGTTTGAACCGCTTTAGGATTTATTTCAGCAATCACACCAATGGCTCCAGCAATAACCGCTGCTTTTGGTTGAGCACCTGACATTCCACCTAATCCGGAAGTCACAAATACTTTTCCAGCCAGGCCTTCATTATTTTTCGCAATTTTACGACCCGCATTTAAAACAGTAATTGTTGTTCCATGAACAATTCCTTGTGGACCAATATACATGAACGAGCCAGCAGTCATTTGTCCGTATTGAGAAACACCCAAAGCATTGAATTTTTCCCAATCATCCTGAGCCGAATAATTTGGAATCACCATACCATTGGTAACCACCACACGAGGAGCATCTTTATGCGACGGATAGATTCCCATCGGATGACCTGAATACATAGTCAATGTCTGCTCATCAGTCATTTCTGATAAGTATTTCATCGTTAAAAGATATTGCGCCCAGTTTTGAAAAACAGCACCATTACCGCCGTAGGTAATTAATTCGTGTGGGTGTTGAGCAACAACAGGATCTAAATTATTTTGCAACATGACCATAATGCCAGCAGCCTGAATTGATTTATGAGGATATTCAGCAATATCTCGTGCATACATTTTATATTGAGGACGAAAACGATACATATAAATTCGTCCATATTTTTTCAATTCGTCCGCAAACTCAGGTGCTAAAATAGCATGATGTTTTGGATCGAAATAACGCAAAGCATTACGTAAAGCCAATTGTTTTTCTTCTCTATTCAAGACATCCTTACGAACAGGAGCATGATTTGCAGATAGATCATAGGCTTGCAGTTCAGGAAGAATTTCTGGAATACCTTGCTTAATTAATTTTTGAAAATCATTCACAGTCATTGTCTTTTCATTTTAAAATCAACACAAAATTACGATATTGCGCTTGAATCTCCATCGATAATTGAAAGATAATTTTTGAAAGTGAAGTTATGATTTAATATTTCTCGTCGGTTCCTTTTAAAACATTGGAGAGGAACTCGCGAGCACGAAAAAGTTGAGCTTTAATTGTACCTAATGGGAGATCCAATTCTTTAGCGATTTCATCATAAGAAAGCTCTTTAAAATAACGCATTTCGATAAGATTCTTATAGTGGGGTTTCAATTTATCAACCACCTCCCGCATCATTTTAATTTTTTGTTTTTTGATAATTTTTTCTTCGGGATCGAGTGTTAGTGAAGGAATAGTATTTGCCAACTCATGACCATTTTCTTCACCATAGGATTCGTTCATCGAAAAAGTTCTTTTCTTTTTTCGACGAATAAAATCAATACAATTATTAGAAGCAATTTTAAACAACCAGGTACTAAAGGCATAATCAGGAGTGTACTGATGAAGAAATTTGAATGCCTTTCCAAAAGCTTCAATGGTTAAATCATCTGCATCTTGCGGATTATTCGTCATCTTAAGCATCATAAAATAAAGGGAATCACGATAATGCTTCATCAGTTCAGCATACGCTTTTTGATCTCCCTTATCAACAGCCAGCTTCACCAACTTATAATCGCGTAATCCTTTCTCAGTAAGACGAGGGTTTACTTCCATTTATTCTGTTTCGATATCACGTTTGATGCACTTAACAAGAAATGATTTATAAACAACATCAATTCTAGTAAAGGCGAAAATAATAATAATTTATTCTCCTTCAAATGATTCATACAATATTTTGTAATTACAATTTGACTTATTAATCTAATCATTAATAATCCTAAAGCCCATAATATATGATAGTTCAGGATTAATAAAACAGCCAAAAAGCTATACATCAATAATTGACTAATGGCATATTTACCAAGAACAAATTTAAATTTTGATTTATAATATTTTGCAGTTGATAAATGACGCCGTTTTTGATTTATCCATTTTTCATAACGTGATTCAGGTTCTGAAACAGTAAAGCTATCAGGATGCAACTGAACACGAGTATTCGTTTTTGTAGCTACACGATTTATAAACAAATCATCGTCACCCGACATCAATTTATAATGCGAAATGAAACCTCCATTTTTAATAAATAAGGATTTTCGATAAGCCAGATTTCTTCCAACACCCATATAAGGCTTCCGTTTTAGAGCAAAAGAAAAATATTGCATGGCAACTTGAATAGTATCAAAGCGAATCAATGCATTAAGGAATCCTTTTTTTGTTTCATAAGGACTATATCCTAAAACAATTTCAACTTTTTTAGTACTAAATGCTTCGGTCATTTTCGATATCCAGTTTTTTGAATTTGGATAACAATCAGCATCCGTTAAAAGCAATAAATCATTTTTGGCAGATTTAATTCCAATCGATAAAGCAAACTTTTTTCCCGAAAAGAAATTTAAATTTTCACGAATATTAACTATTTTCAAATGGGGGTATTCCCTATCCAGATCCCCTAACAACTCATGAGTATAGTCATCCGAAGCATCATTAACCACGATAACTTCAAAATCAGGGTAATTTTGATCTAAAATTTGAGGAAGGTTTTTTTTTAGATTTGAATATTCATTTTTGGCACATATAACAATTGACACCCCCTCCTTATTAGGCTTTCCTTTAGGAGCCTTATAAAAAGCCAACTTAGCAAAAACAAACCAGTAGTAGTAAAGCTGATCCATAATCACGAGTCCAAAAGCACAAAACAATATGAACTCAAATGTTAATGCTGGAAGAGGGTAAAGCATAAATTAAGTTTTAAACACAAAACTATTCAATCTTCGTGAATAAAATTTATCTTTGAGCAGTTTTTTTATATGAAATTTTCAATACAAACATCCGATACAAAATCGAAGGCACGTGCTGGCGTTGTACAAACTGATCACGGACAAATCGAGACCCCTATTTTTATGCCTGTTGGAACCGCTGGGGCTGTTAAAGCTGTGCACATTCCTGAACTATCTCAGGACACACATGCTCAAATTATCCTAGGAAACACCTATCATTTATATTTACGTCCGGGTTTGGAGATAATAGAAAAAGCAGGGGGGCTTCATAAATTCAATGGCTGGGATAAGCCCATCCTTACAGATAGTGGAGGATATCAGGTTTATTCCTTATCTAATACGCGAAAACTTACAAAGGAAGGTGTCGTTTTTCAATCGCATATTGATGGATCGCGTCATACATTTACTCCCGAAAATGTAATGGATATCCAACGTACTATTGGAGCCGATATTATGATGGCTTTCGATGAGTGTACGCCCTATCCCTGTGAGTATGATTATGCCAAAAATTCATTACAAATTACTCATCAATGGTTGGATAGATGTGTAAAACGTTTTGCTGAAACCGAAGGTAAATATGGTTATCAACAAACACTTTTCCCAATTGTTCAAGGAAGTGTATATAAAGATTTACGCATTGAATCAGCCAAGTACATTGCTTCCAAAAATGCGGATGGGAATGCCATTGGAGGTCTTTCGGTGGGTGAACCCCATGAAATGATGTATGAAATGACAGACGTTGTTTGCAATATACTACCAGTTGATAAACCACGTTATTTAATGGGTGTTGGAACACCAGCAAATATCCTAGAGAGCATTGCTTTAGGCATCGATATGTTTGATTGCGTGATGCCAACTCGTAACGCCCGTCATGGCATTTTGTATACTGATCAAGGAACCATCAATATTAAAAATGGAAAATGGAAAGATGATTTCTCTGTTTTGGATGAGAATGGAACTTCCTTTGTCGATAAACAATATACGAAAGCTTATTTACGTCATTTATTTGCTGCCAACGAAATGTTAGCTGGCATGATTGCTAGTTTACATAATTTGCGTTTTTATTTAAGCTTGGTTGAAAATGCCAGACTACATATTATTAAAGGTAATTTTTACGAGTGGAAAGAAAGCATGGTAAAGCAATTATCGCATCGATTATAACCACACATACATCAAAGGCTTTTTATATCTTTGTTAAGAATGAAAACTATTGACTTATACATCATCAAAAAATTCCTTGGGACGTTTTTTTACGCTATATCCCTCCTAATAATTATTGTAATAATTTTTGATGTTTCAGAAAATATTGATGAGTTTTTGGAAAATGATGCTCCACTAAGAGAAATTATTTTTATCTATTATCTTAATTTTATTCCTTACTTCATTAACCTCTTTATTTATTTGTTCACATTTATTTCCGTGATATTTTTCACTTCAAAAATGGCTGCAAATACTGAGATTATTGCTATTTTAAATGGGGGAGCTAGTTTTTATCGTTTATTGAGGCCTTATATTGTATCAGCAACTTTTTTAGCAATAATGTCTTTTTATTTGGGAAATTTCTTAATTCCAGTGGCCAATGAAAAACGCCGAGAATTTAAAGGAACCTATATGGAAAAACTGAAAAAAAATAAAGACAGAAACATCCATTTACAAATAGAACCTGGGGTATTTATTTATGTTGAGAATTACAATATTACTAGCGAGTTTGGACGTAAATTTACCCTTGAAAAATTTGAAGATGATAAACTAACATACAAACTAAGTTCTGAACATCTTCGTTGGATAGATTCAACAAAAAAGTGGCAAATAAAAAACTATTATATCCGAGAATTAAATGGCACTGATGAAAAACTTACTTTCGGAAAAGTTTTTGACACAACTCTTGCTTTAGCTCCTACCGACTTATATACTCTCAAAGAAGATTTTGAAATTATGAATTATTATGAACTAAATGAACGCATCGACTATGAGCGCTTAAAAGGTTCTGAGAATTTAAAGTTTTATGAAGTAGAAAAGGGCAAACGTTTGGCTTCTCCTTTTGCCACCATCGCTATGACTCTAATCGGCTTTGCCTTATCCAGTCGCAAGATACGTGGAGGTCTTGGAATGCATTTAGGACTAGGGTTAGCGATAGCCTTTTCTTTCATTCTTTTCATGCAAATTTCAACAGTATTTGCAACTATTGGGAATCTACCACCATTATTTGCTGCTTGGATACCTATTATTTTATTTAGTATAATTGGTGTTATCTTAATCCGAACTGCACCCAAATAAATGAGCCGAACAATTTTCATTATCCGGCTCATTTCATTTTTCCTTTAGGTCTAATTATTTTATCGATAGGGTTCCGTCATATTGCTCAATTCTTATTTTGCCAATATTTGCTTTCCTAATCCCCACATCTGATGTTTTAATTTTAATATCATCTGTTTTTCTCAAGCCTTCAGTTCGTCCTAATGCGATAAACTTACTACTCTTAGTATCAATATCTGAAAAGAGAACATTTGATGGAAGTTCGTGTTTGGTATATTTAAAATTTACATCCAAAAAATACTTGGGATCACCCATAATATTAAGATCAACCTTCGCATATTTACCTTTGATATTAATTAAATAGAAATCTTCATCAACTTTAGCCACAGTCAATTTATCATCATAAGTTTCCAGATCGATCATACCAGCAATATGTCCAAAAATAAATTCAGTATATTTTGAATCTGTAGAAAATTCACCTACAAAATTGGCTTCCACTTTATTATCATAACAATCAGGATACTCAAAAATATCGACATCATTAAATATGATGCCTGAATACTTACCTGTAATCTTAAGCTTGCTACAGTCTTTTCCTCTTAAATCACAATCGTATAAATCCAAATCAGCAAAAGTCATATTTCCTAATTCAAAATCCGAATATTTCGATTTTCCAACCATTGAAACTAATTCTGTAAAATAAAATTTATCGTCATAAGAATCCATGGTTACAGCTCCAATTTTGCTAGCTTCAAACTTTGAGTATTTCGATTTTAAATTCAAATTACCCATCGTCCCAAGCTCAACATCTGTATCGTAAATATCTATTTCACATTCGCCCAAAGCTTCAATAATTAAATTTGAATACTTTGATTTTAAGTAATTTGCATTACTTAAATGCCCTGCTCTTAAATCTACATCATATAAATCCAAGTCTAAATCCCCTGCATAATCAGGCAAACTAACATCCGCATATTTTTGTTTAATCATTAAGTCATGATTATCGGGCAGCGTTAAAACATACTCGACTTCAAACTCCCTTAAATTAACAACGGTGCCTGTCGATAAAGTAGCAACAATTTTACTTATCACACCTGAAAAGACAGTTGAATTTACACTTGTAAAAACACCTGTTTTAATATTTAATAAAGCAGAAGAATGCTCTACATTAAGGTCTTCGAGGGCCTCAAAGGTTTTTTCAATATCTTCTTCATCATTGGCTCTAATTTTATAAAAGCATTCCAATTTAACAGATTGTTTATTCCAAACCTTTACTTTCAGGTCGTTATTTTTATTAGTGAATTCAATAGCTGTGTTTTTATTAATATCGAATTCTTGTTCAATTTTGCCTTCCTTTTCAAAAGACTTTGCATTGGCTAAAAAACTTATTAATAATGCAAGAATTAATAAGGGAACTATCTTTTTAGTAATATTTTTCATCGCTATGATTTTTGTTTTTAGCATTGTTATTTTTATCAATCTCGGCCAACATAATTTCAAGTAATCGAATCTTAATTTCGTAATACTCAAACAATGTTTTAACCAATCGAGGATTTCCACCAAGCTCCTTAAAATCTTTAAAACTCTCGGCTTTTAATTGTTCTAACTGATCTATTTCTGAAAAAATTTCAGCATAATCCGAACGCTTGATTTTTTGCATATTTATTTGATCCCAACGTTCCTGAATCGAAGCTTGATAAAACTGCTCTTGCTTTTCATATTCAGGAGAAATATCGGCCAAAGTCATTTGCACAACTTTAGGCGTAGGATTCAATAACGAATTCAAGACAAAGCCACTTACCAACGCCATCAAAATGATAGCCGCAGCTTTCCAACTTAACCACTGAAAGTTATTTTTAGGTTTAAGCTCATTTTGAATACCTGACCAGATAAAATCATCATCCGGCTCATCAATATCCAGCGAAACCCTATTGCTCTTCAAATAATCTTCAAGACTAGTTTTCATGGATCGTTACACTTAGTTTATTCATTAAAATAAATCGTGCTCGTAAGTATTGAGTTTTCGATGTTGATTCTGAAATATCCAACATACTACCGATTTCCTTATGCTTGAAACCTTCCACCGCAAACAAATTAAAAATCACCCTGGATCCTTCGGGTAGCTCTTTAATTGCTTGATGAATATACTCGGGGTTCAATGCCGAATAATCCGATGAATCATAAGGATTGGATTCTTCAAAATCACCATTTTCAATTTCCACCCAAACGGGCTTGTTTTTGCGCAATTGGCTGATGCATTTATTGATAATGATCCGCTTTAACCAAGCACCAAATGTGGAATTACCTTTAAAACTCTTCAGGTTCCGGAATGCGCTAATAAAAGCTTCCTGAAGAACATCCTCGGCTTCATGCTTGTTTGATAACATACGGATACAAATATTGTACATCGCCTTTGAATAAAGTTTATAGAGCCTGTATTGTGCACGCGAATCTCCGCGGATACACTGATTAATTAATTCGGTATGCATTTCAATACGTGGCTTCAAATTCTACTCTTTTTTATTAAAGACGATTTAAAATGATAATAGTTGGAATGCGTATTAAATTTTTGATGACCAATAAAAATGATCTTCAAATTGGAATGATAAATCAATCGGGTTTTTAAACAAGCCAAAAACGGATGATCCGCTCCCACTCATCGAAGCATAAGTTGCTCCATTTTCATAGAATGTATTTTTAATTTTTTTAATTTCTGGATGATTTGCAAAGATACTTTTTTCAAAATCGTTTTTCAAAGTAAATTGCCATTCGCTAATTGGTTTCTCAACCATCTTTTTTATTGAAAATAAATGGTTCTCAGGACTCACTCCTGCGTACGCTTCAGCAGTGCCCACATGAATTTCAGGTTTCACAATAACAATATAGTGATTTGCCAAATCTACATTCACATCCTTAAATTGATCTCCTTTTCCAAAAGCAAATGTGGGTTTATTCTTTATAAAGAAAGCACAATCTGCACCTAATTTTGAAGCATAATCTATTAATTGATTCTGATCCAAATTCAGTGTAAATAATTCGTTTAAGAGCATTAATGTATGAGTGGCATCCGAAGAACCTCCACCTAAGCCAGAACCCATAGGGATGACTTTATGTAAATGCATATTTACACCAGCCAAATCAAAATCTTCCTTCAATAAATAATAGGCTTTAACACAAAGGTTTTGATTTTCATTTCCAGGAATTAAGATACCGCTTGAATTAAAGAATGTATTTTCATCTCCAGAAATAATAATTTCTAAAACATCATATAAAGGAATCGGATAAAACACCGTTTCAATATTATGAAATCCATCATCCCGTTTTTCAACAATGGAAAGTCCTAAGTTTATTTTACAATTTGGAAAAACAAGCATTACACAAACTTATGAAAATAATTTATGTGAATTCCCTATGATTATTGAAAATGCTTTTCATCCAAACAGAAAATTTAGTTAAATTTGGATAGCATTAAATCTGATGTCTTTATGGCTCTAATAAATTCAGTGATTTCCTGGTTGATGAAGAAACGATTTCATCAAATTGAATT
>JAOZUV010000313.1 GCA_029938505.1 Bacteroidales bacterium
CATACTCTGTATTCACAGGGCTAAACCCTTAATATTGAATTAAATATTTGATAGCAAATTTACTATTTTTATTCAAACTCCGCTTTAAGTATCTTGAAGACCTCATTTATTGTCTCTTCTTCAAGATCGGTACGTTTAACTAAATCTTCAATGCTGTGTTCAAGAACACTTTTGGCAGTATCGCAACCGATTGATTTTAATTCATCAATAATCCACTGATCGATTTCATCTGTAAATTCTTGAATATCAACATCTTCGTGTTCTGATTCAGTGTCGCGATAAACATCAATTTCGTAGCCGGTTAATCGCCCGGCAAGTTTAATATTAAATCCACCTTTACCAATGGCTAACGAAACCTGATCTGGTTTCATATAAACCTCAGCTCTGTTTTTTTCATCATCAATTTTGATGGTAGTCATTTTTGCTGGGCTCAAAGCTCTGGAAATATAAAGGCTTGGGTTAGATGTGTAATTAATCACATCAATATTTTCGTTTTTAAGTTCTCTGACGATACCATGAATACGTGATCCTTTCATACCTACACAAGCTCCAACAGGATCAATACGGTCATCATAAGATTCAACAGCAATTTTTGCTCTTTCGCCAGGTACCCTTACAATATTTTTAATCGTAATTAAACCATCATAAACTTCAGGTACTTCAGATTCGAATAAGCGTTCTAAAAATATGGGGGAAGTACGTGATAAAATAATGATAGGATTATTGTTCCGCATTTCAACCTTAGAAACTACTGCACGAATTGAATCACCTTTTCTGTAAAAGTCTGATGGAATTTGTTCTGATTTTGGGAGCAACAATTCAATATACTCATCATCTAAAATCAGCATTTCTTTTTTCCATACTTGATAAACTTCACCAGTAATGATTTCTCCAATTTTTTCTTTGTATTTCTTGAAAACATTGTCTTTTTCGTATTCCTGAATTTTTGAAATTAAGTTTTGGCGGATAGTCAATATCTCACGACGTCCAAAATTACCCAATTTCATTTCTTCCGAAACTTCTTCTCCAACTTCAAAGTCAGGTTCAATTTTTATTGCATCTGATAAAGCAATTTGCATGTTTTCATCTTCAACATTATCGTCCTCAACAATTTCTCTATTACGCCAAATCTCGAGATCACCTTTATCGATGTTTACAATTATGTCAAAGTTTTCATCTGAACCAAAACGCTTGATTAACATATGTCTGAAGATTTCCTCAATGATATGCATCATGGTTTCTCGGTCTATGTTTTTGAATTCTTTAAATTCCGAGAACGTTTCGACTAAGTTTATGTGTTCCATCGTTTTTAATTATTTCTTAAATGAAATGATACTTTTTGTTTCTTTTATATCTGTCATTAAGAACCGTAGTTCTTGTTTTTCAATTTTTTTCTTCTTGTTAGCAGGAATCTCCAGAGTAATCTCATTTTCGTTTACTTTGCTCAGAGTGCCAGCGTGTTTTTTTCCATCAATAAGCAAGATACTTACCTCTTTATTTAAGTTTTTCAGGTATTGTTTGAAAACTTTAAATGGCTGATCGAGCCCTGCTGAACTAACATTTAGTTCGAAATCTTCGATTTCTCGGTCTAAATTTGATTCCAAATATCTGCTTAAAGCAATACATTCCTTAATGTTTACAGAACTTTCTCCATCTATAAAAAGACGAATCATATTCCCTGATTTAATCTGTAAATCAACGATATATCTATCAGTCTTTTTAAGATGATTTTCTGTTAATTCTATAATTTTACTTTTTTTAATCATAAATTTTTGCCATAAAAAGAGGGGACTGTTGTCCCCTCAAATCATATCAGCTATTTTAATTCCGATGCAAATATACGAAATTTATTCGTATATTCAAGTAAAAGCCCGTGAATTAAGTCACGGGCTTTTAGGGGTTTGCTTGCTTGTTGTCCGACCAGGGCTCGAACCTGGACTCTTCTGAACCAAAATCAGATGTGTTGCCAGTTACACCATCGGACAAGAGCGTTTGTTGAGGCAGCAAAATTAGAAAATATTTTTTATTTCAAAAAGAAAAAATCAAAAAATATCAAAGTCTTTATAATGCATTGATTTTTAATGCTAAAAATGACTTTTTTAATAAAAATTACTTAATTAATGTTAATCTAAATCTAAAGTTTAGTTCAAAATTCCTATTTTCGCTTAAAAAATGATCATTATTTTCAAATCATAAACTCAAATGACGAATTACCGTAAACTCAATAATATGGGTGGATGGATAGTTTTTGCTATCTCAACCCTAGTTTATATGTTAACCATAGAGCCAACTGCTAGTTGGTGGGATTGTGGGGAGTATATTGCAACTGCTTATAAATTGCAAGTGGGTCATCCTCCCGGAGCTCCGCTATTTCAGTTAATTGGGCGCTTTTTCTCTTTGTTTGCATTTGGTGATGTCACCAAAGTAGCTCTCATGATAAATGTAATGTCTGCTCTTTCTAGTAGTTTTACAATATTGTTCCTTTTCTGGACGATAACAAAACTTGCCAAAAAAGTTGCTGTAAAAACTGGTGAATTCTCACAATCAAAGATGTTTGCAGTTTTAGGGAGTGGTTTTGTTGGAGCTTTAGCTTATACTTTTTCTGATTCGTTTTGGTTTTCGGCTGTTGAAGGTGAGGTTTATGCCATGTCTTCTTTTTTTACAGCCTTGGTTTTTTGGGCAATTCTTAAGTGGGAAGAAGAAGCAAATGAGAAAGATAATTACAGATGGTTAATATTGATCGCTTACCTTATGGGGTTGTCGATTGGAGTTCACTTACTAAACCTACTTGCTATTCCGGCTATTGCTTATATCTTCTATTATAAAAAATATAAAACTAGTCGAAAAGGATTGATTTATACAGGTATTATCTCCATCTTGATACTTGCTGCTATTATGTATGTTATTGTTCCGTGGGTTGTTAAAATGTCGACTTTATTTGAATTATTCTTTGTGAATAGTATTGGGCTTCCTTTTAATACAGGAACTGTCATATATCTTGTAGCATTGCTCGCTCTTTTGATCTGGGGAATTCGTTATAGCATAAAAAAGAATAAGGTATTGCTGAATACCATACTTCTTGGTTTCATCTTTATTTTGATTGGCTATTCTTCATTCTTTATATTGATTGTTCGCGCAAACGCGGATGTTCCTATTAATGAAAACAATCCTGAGGAAGCTATTAGTATGCTTTCTTATCTAAATAGGGAACAATATGGAGATTGGCCTTTAGTGCATGGGGCTTATTTTAATGCTCCTTTAATTGAACAAAATGATGGAGCTCCATCTTATTTTAAGGACAAGAAGAAAGGAAAATATACGGTAGTTGGGCACAGGCTTGAAAATGTTTATGATCCTCGATTTACCTCTATTTTTCCTCGAATGTGGAGTAATCGTGAACAGCGGCATATTGATCGATATAAACAATTTATAAAGGGAAAGCCTATTCGTGTTACAAAATCGGATGGAAGCTCTGAGGTGATTTTAAAACCAACTTTTATTGATAATTTACGATTTTTCTTTTCTTATCAAGTAGGGCATATGTATGTTCGATATTTTATGTGGAATTTTGCTGA
>JAOZUV010000028.1 GCA_029938505.1 Bacteroidales bacterium
CTTACTTTTTATATTAATTACTTTCATAGAATTAAGGTATACATAAAAAAAGCGACCCTTTTGGATCGCTTTAAATTTTATAAGTCAAATGTATAATTCCATCCGTGTTTATCTTCAACTTCCCCTTCCTGAATCGCTTTCAGCGTCTTATAAAGTTTGGTTGAGACAGGCCCTGCTTCATCCATACTTCCATAAGTGATTGCTTTATCAGTATCACGATCATGTATCATCCCGATAGGCGAAATAATTGCAGCAGTACCACAAGCACCGGCTTCATCAAAACTATCTAATTCAGAAACAGCCACCGGACGACGTTCTACGTCCAATCCTAAATCTTTTGCAATTTGCTCCAAACTCATATTGGTGATTGAAGGCAAAATTGTTTTTGATTTTGGTGTGATATAAGTATTGCCTTTAATTCCAAAGAAATTAGCAGGACCAGCTTCATCAATAAATTTATGTTCTTTAGCATCCGTAAAAAGAACAGAAGAATAACCATCAGCTTTAGCACGAGCAGCAGGGCGTAAGCTTGCAGCATAATTACCACCCACTTTAATATTTCCAGTTCCTTGAGGAGCTGTACGATCGTAATCAGAAACTAATTGAATTTTTACAGGTTTAAAGCCTTCTTTAAAGTATGGACCAACAGGACCACAGAAAACCATAAACATATACTCAGCAGAAGGCTTAACACCTACTTCAGCACCCGAACCAAATAGTAATGGACGCAAATATAATGCAGCTCCAGTTCCATAAGGTGGGATAAACTTTTCGTTTAACTCAACAACTTTTGTAATTGCTTGAAAGAAGATATCATCAGGCACTGGCGCCATCATAATACCATCAGCAGAAGTACGCATACGTTTTGCATTTTCTTCCCAACGAAACATACGTATTTTACCATCTTTACCTCTGAAAACTTTCATTCCTTCAAATGCTTCTTGTCCATAATGTAATCCTGTACAGGCCATATGAACATTGATATATTCCGAAGAAGAAATTTCTAATTCTCCCCATTTTCCATCTCGGAAGTAGCAACGTACATTATAATCAGTTTTATAATAACCAAATGGCAAACTACCCCATTCAATATTTTCCATAGATCGTTAATTTTTATTTTGTTTATATGCGATTTGTCTTGCGATAAAGATAGAAAAAAAATTGATAGTATCGATTTAGAATACATATAAAAAAGGCAAGTATACTTGTTTGAAAATGCCAATTTTTCTAGGCTTTCGCGAAAAAATAAACCAGTACAACAATAATCACCAAAGCAGGGATCATGTTCAGAATTCTAAGTTTTTTTATCTCCAAGATATTTATGCCTAAACCGATAAGAAGCACTCCACCAACAGCCGATAATTCACGAATAATATTTTCTGAGAAAAAGCTTCCCAATGAACCCGCAAAAAAAGTTAATCCACCCTGATAAATCAATAGAGGAATGGCTGAAAAACCCACTCCTATTCCCATAGCCGAAGCAAGTGCAATAGAAGAAAATCCGTCCATCATTGATTTCATCAAAAGCAAATCCGGATTGCCATTCATTCCTTCCTCGATAGCTCCCAAAATAGTTAAGGAACCCATACAATAAAGTAAGAAAGCAGTGATCATTCCATCTGAAAACTTTTCGTTAGTAGATTTTGTTTTCACTTTAATCCATGCACTGAATTTCTCTAGAGATTTTTCCAAACCCATTAATTCACCAACAATAGAACCCACCACCAAACTCCCAATCACCAAAAGAAATTCTTCCATAGCCAATGCCATTTTCACACCTAATAGGATGGTAAATAAACCCAGAACTTGAAATAAAATAGTGACAAGTTTTTTAGGTAATTTTGTTTTAATCATCAGTCCAATGGCTGTTCCTAAAACAATGGCTCCGGCATTTATAAGTGTCCCTAGCATTGATTATTGTTTATTATTGATGAACTTTGAGCGCTTGCCCTGAGCTTGTCGAAGGGCAAGCGAAATGTAATCGTTACAGACTTCGACTTCGCTCAGTCTCCGATTACAAAAGGCCGCTTAGCCTGATTTAATTAATTAGTTTTTCAAGATAATGAAAATCGATTCCATATTGCTTTTTTAAACCATCAATCTTCTCCTGAACTTTTTCTTTATCAATTTCTTTGCTTGATTTCACAGCTGCTATCATCAGATTTTTACCAGTATGTTCGCTACTGATAAATTCAAATACTTTGCTTTCATAGCCCTTTAATTCAAGTATTAATGCACGAATAGTATCCGTGATCATTTCTGCCTGACGCTCCATCAAAATACCATATTTCAAAATAGGATTTTCCTCTACATTGGAATTCATCTGTCCTCGGATTTGTTTATGACAACAAGGCGCACAAACAATAAGCGAAGCTTCTGCCTGAATACCTTTGAATATGGCATCATCCGTTGCAGTATCGCAAGCATGCAGAGCAATCAATACATCTATCTTTTTAAAATCATAATCAACAATATTTCCTTCAACAAACTCTAGGTTTTCAAATTTCGATTCCTCAGAAACTTGATTACAAAAGTCAACCAAATCTTTTCGCATTTCCACACCTAAAACTTCCACATTTCGTTTTTTAAAATTCTTCAGATAATCGTATAAAGCAAAAGTTAGATAACCTTTCCCTGCTCCCATATCCACGATTGAAAGTTTTTCTTTTTCCTCAATCTGATCGATAAGCGAATCCGTAATTTCAATATACTTATTGATCTGCTTAAACTTATCATTTTTGGTGGGACGAATTTTTCCATTTTCATCCGCAATTTCCAAACGATGCAAGTATAAAGCATCGCTATTTACCCAGGCCTTTTTCTGATGATCATGCTGTTGCATTTCAGCTTTGGTGAAACGAGGCTGAGAGCTGCGCAAAAAGCCTTTCCCTTTTTTATTGATACTCAATTCAAAATCTTCCACTGTAGTGAATAAGTGAAGCTTCATAAAAGGAGAGCCTAACTGTTCTTTAATAATTTTAATGGCTTCTTCCAGTCCAAAGTTTTTAACTTCATCTTTGGTTTGATAACGATAAGTAAAGGAAAGCATCACTCCCTTTTTTATCTCCACCGGACGAATGTAGATATTTTTCAATTCCGAACTCTTACTCCTTGGCTTTGCCAAAGTCATTTTAACCAATGTGGCGATCTCAAAACTGTCTGTTATCTGCTTATAAAAATTGTCTATTATATCGTTCATTAATTTCAATTTAGTATTTCAAACAAAATTACGGTTTTAGGATGACATGGGAGTATTTATTAAATCCAATGCTACTGAATTTATTTAAGCCTCTCACATTTGATTTGGCGATGTTAGATTTTCGATTTAAAAAAGACGTTCATTGAACGAAGTTGAAATGCCATCTTGCGGAACTAGATTCAGCATCTTACTGCTTGAGATTTTGAGATTCTGGATCATGTCCGGAATGACGAATATTTTAGATTGACGAAGCTTTTAGTTTTTTTACCCCCTCAATTCGTGAACACGAATCTTCTCCCCCTTAAATTAGGGGGAGAGCAAGAGTGGGTTATTTAATAAAACTCATTCCCATCATGCTAAAATTTATCAGCCATTTTGTCACTTCTAAGTCGATGGCATTCTCTTTGATAAACATAATTATTATTCTAAAAAAAATAAGGAAAAATGCAAAAAGGTAAAATAAATGTACAGACGGAAAACATCTTTCCAATCATCAAGAAATTTTTATATTCTGATCACGAAATATTTCTAAGAGAAATTATCTCCAATGCAGTTGACGCTACTCAAAAACTAAAAACCCTCGCATCTATAGGGAAATTTAAAGATGAGTTAGGCGATTTAACCATACAGGTTATCTTAGATGAAAAAGCAAAAACCCTGACTATCAAAGATCGTGGTATTGGGATGACTTCCGAAGAAATCGATAAATATATCAATGAAATTGCTCTTTCAAGTGCGGAGGAATTTGTAAAGAAATTTAAAACTAAAAGTGAAGCTGAACGCAATGCAATTATTGGTCACTTTGGTTTAGGTTTTTATTCTTCATTTATGGTTTCTGAAAAAGTGGAATTGTTAACTAAAACCTATAAAAAAGGTGGGGCAACCAAAGCTATGAAATGGGAATGTGATGGCAGTCCAAATTACACACTTAGCGAAATTGACAAAAAAGATCGTGGAACCGAAATCATCATGTATATCGATGAGGACTCAAAAGAATTTTTGAATGAACAACGTATATTAGAGCTTCTCAAAAAATATAGCAAATTCCTTCCTGTTCCTATCCAATTTGGAATGGAAAAAACAAGCGAAAAAGTAGAAGGCGAAAAAGATAAAGATGGCAACGATAAGTATATCAATGTTGAAAAAGCACGCATGATCAATAATACCGATCCATTGTGGAAAAAAACTCCTGCTGATTGTAGTGATGAGCAATATAAAGAATTCTACCGTGAGTTATACCCAATGACTTTTGACGAGCCATTATTTCATATTCATTTAAACGTTGATTATCCTTTCAATCTTACCGGTATTCTTTATTTCCCTAAATTGAAGAAAAATCTGGAAGTACAAAAAGATAAGATTCAATTATATAGCAATCAGGTTTTTGTTACCGATTCAGTGGAAGGTATCGTACCTGAATTCCTGACTTTATTACATGGGGTGATCGACTCTCCGGATATTCCGTTGAACGTAAGTCGTTCTTATCTACAAAGCGATTCAAACGTAAAAAAAATCTCTAGTTATATCATGCGTAAAGTAGCTGATAAACTCGAAGAATTATTCAAAAAAGATCGCAAAAGTTTTGAAGAAAAATGGGATGACATTAAAGTATTCATTCAGTATGGAATGATCTCAGAACCTAAATTTTATGATAGAGCAGAGAAATTCAATCTATTCAAAAATGTGGATGGAAAATATTTCACTCCCGAAGAATACAAAGCACATATCGAAGAAAATCAAAAAGACAAAGACAATAAATTGTGCTATATCTATACCAACGATAAAGAAGACCAACATGCCTTTATTCAAACAGCTAAAGAAAGAGGCTATGATGTATTGTTGATGGATGGTGTATTGGATAATCACTACATCAATTCGATTGAACAAAAGATGACAGATTCCAGCTTTAAAAGAGTGGATTCAGATACCATCGAAAATTTGATCAAAAAAGAAGATGATCAACCATCGAAATTGGATGACAAACAAAAAGAGGCATTAAAAACTAGTATCGGGCGTACCATCGATGCCAAAACTTTTACGCTTTCTTTCGAAAACTTAAGCGAATCTGATTTACCATTTACCATCATTCGTCCGGAGTTTATGCGCCGCATGAAAGATATGCAGCAAATGGGAGGAGGCGGTGGAATGTTCATGGGAGATATGCCCGAAATGTACAATCTGGTTGCCAATGCAAACAATACAATTTTCACTCAAATCTTGGAGGAAAAAGACGAAACAGCTCAGAATAATTTGGTAAAACAAATTTATGATTTGGCTCTTCTATCACAAAATCTCCTTAAAGGAGAAGCGCTTACTAACTTCATTAAGAGAAGTGTAGATATTATTAAGTAATATAAGTTTTCAACAGCGACAATAAATCACTATAGTCGCTGTTTATTATAAACGAGGATCGTTCGGATTTAATCGCATATTCGGTGGTCTTAAAAAAAACTTGCACATGAAAAACATTAAAAAATCTTGGATCATCATTGGAGTTATTGTGCTTTTTGCCATTATTATTTATAGTAATGTAAAAGGAACCTATAACACCATTGTTACTTACGAAGAAAACATCAATGGAAAATGGGCGCAAGTCACTACCGACTATCAACGCCGATTAGATCTCATCCCAAATCTTGTGAGCACTGTAAAAGGCTATGCCAATTTCGAAAAAGAAACCTTGACGGCAGTTATTGAAGCCCGTGCTAAAGCAACTTCTGTAAATATTTCGGCGGATAATTTAAACCCTGCGATGTTTCAGCAATTTCAACAAGCACAGCAAGGATTATCATCATCATTAAGTAAATTATTAGTAACTGTTGAGCGTTATCCAGAGCTTAAAGCCAATCAAAGCTTTTTAGAGTTACAGGCACAATTAGAAGGCACGGAAAATCGTATCGCTAATTCACGTCGTAAATTCAACGAATCAACACAGCTTTACAATACTTTTATCAAAACATTTCCACGGAATATTTATGCCAATATTTTCGGATTTGAGAAAAAGATTTATTTCGAAGCAGAAGCAGGCGCAGAGAAAGCACCTGAAGTTAAGTTCTAATGCTTGCGCAAAAATAGAATTATAAACGAAAATTTATAAGATGTTTAAAAAGTCAGCAAAGCGATTTTTCACTAAAGAACAAAAAAAGCAAATCATTCATGCCATCATGAATGCAGAATTGGATACTTCTGGTGAAATCAAAGTGCATATTGAAAACAATTGCAATGAAGATGTACTGGATCGATCTGCCTATTGGTTCGAAAAATTAAAAATGCATAAAACCGAACTTCGAAACGGAGTGTTATTTTATCTGGCCATTAGCAGCAAGAAATTTTCAATTCTTGGCGATGCAGGCATTAATCAAGCCGTTCCCGAAGATTTCTGGGACGATGTAAAAACACTGATGGGCGAAAAATTCGACGAAGGGAAATTTTCTGAAGGACTAGCCGAAGGCATTGCCAAAGCGGGTTCACTTTTGAAAAAACATTTCCCTCATCATTCTGACGACATTAACGAATTATCGGACGAAATTTCATTTGGAAAAAATTAAAACATTGAAGAAAACAAAACATATTATCATACTACTTTTCAGTTTACTGATTAGTGGAACAATACTCGCACAAAGCGACATTCCTAATCGTCCCAATCCTCCACGTTTGGTGACCGATTTCACAAACACCTTGAATAAGCAAGAGATCAATGCGCTGGAAAATAAACTGGTGCAATTCGATAATCAAACCTCCAACCAAATTGTGGTGGTTATTGTTAAGAGTTTGAATGGCTATTCAAAAGCAGAGTTTGCCGATTTGATAGGTGAAAGATGGGATGTAGGCCGCAAGCTCGAAGAGAACGGTATTGTGATGCTGATAAAACCTAAAACCAGAAGTTCGAATGGTGAAGTACAAATTGCCGTTGCCAGTGGTTTGGGCGGAATCATTCCCGATGCTATTGCTAAACGAGTTGTGGAATACGAAATGATGCCCAGCCTAAAGCAAAACGATTATTATACGGCCATCCAAAAAAGTACCAGCGTATTAATGGGCTTGGCAAAAAAAGAATTTAGCAGCAACGAATATTTAAAAAATAGAAGTTCGGGCAAAAAAGGCTTTGGACTATTGGTTCCTATTATCGGTATCTTATTTTTCGTACTGATGTCGCGTGGCCGCGGGTCGAACACCTATGGTGGTCGTGGTGGAAGCGGTGGATTATGGACAGCTTTGATTTTAGGAAGCATGCTTGGTGGCGGTGGTCGTCATAGCGGTGGTTTTTCCGATTTCTCAGGCGGAGGCGGTGGCTTCGGCGGATTTGGTGGCGGCGGAGGCGGCTTCGGCGGAGGCGGTGCTGGTGGAAGTTGGTAAATTAGACGCTAGATTTTAGACCGTAGACTTTAGATAATATAAATGAATCCCTTGCTTTTTTAGTGAGGGATTTTTTATGACCCAAGACGGTCATTGAGCGTAGCCGAAATGCCCGTCTAGTTAAAATGCCCTTGCTTCACTTCGACTTCGCTCAGTGACCCAGTCCAAACTTCGAGCTCAAAACTCATATCTATTTTTTTCTATATTTACTTTACAATAGTAAGAGTTTGTTTTTCTCCCCAAAAACAAATAGCAATGAGCAGATATATCGAAATATATAAAACATAAAACCAGCACTTTATATACCAATATGGAATATAAAGTGCTGTAAATATGCACATATATACTAGTTGTGCGTAATGGCAAGACAAACCTCAAAATTAATAAATTATGTATTGTATAGAAAATTCTTCTTGGATTAAAGAACTTACTGAAAAGGCATTAATCCCATTCATGATTGGAGCTATTTCTTATATTTTATTTCGAGGATTGGATGAAAGAAAGAAACGTAAATATTCATCTATATTAGGGACGATAATACTCCGCTCATTACTTGAAGAAGTAAATACTGGAATAAATATCATAAAAGAAACTATAAATAATAAACCAGACCAACTTCTGAAAATGCCTTCTGCTAGCTGGATAAATGTAAATACAATACCTGATGAAGTTTTATTAAGGATAATCATAGTTTCAGAAAAAGTGAGTCAGGCTGGAGATTTTCACCCTAGAGATATTAGAAGCCATACAAAAAATTACTTTGAACATATGTGTGTTATGTGGAGTCAAAACGTTAAAATTGTTGCAGATGCAATTAGTGGGAAATTACCGATACCTAATGAATTACTAGAAAAAGCGGTTTCTTTTGAAAAACCAGCAGAACATGTTAAGATATTGCTAGAGCAGACTATACAATTACTTGAAAATAATTCAAAGAAATGGTTTCCAAAATAAGAGAAAATAAACCACTACCGCCAACAACGGCTAATCTGCATGTCGTCTAAACAAAAAAAACATAAACGCAAAATTAATCATCATGAAACCAGACAATAAGAGCAAAGCCATTGAAATTTTTTCAGGAACACAATGGGAAGTAGCCTTACTTCAGAGTCTTTTAGAAAATGAACAAATTGAGGCTTTTCTGATGGATGAAGCCATGGCATCTATTGCTCCTTGGCATAGCTCACCAGGTGGTTCAGCGCCAGTAAAGCTTGTGGTTTCAAGTGTAGATTTAGATAAAGCCCTTGAAGTTGTCAAAGAATACAAGAAAAAGAGAAAAGAAGAAAAATAAGTTTTCACAGTATTGAACCCTCGTAGGGTTTAATATAAATTACTGATGCATAATAAAACGGTCATTGAGCGAAGTCGAAATGCCGTTGGTTCACTTCGACTACGCTCAGTGACCAACATTTTTAATTGTTTAACTCCATTTTTCTGAAAGGTAAAATTGATTTTTGGAAATAATTAAAATAATAGTGAAGCTTATTTCTTTTCCTCTTCATCCATGATCAAAAAGATATCTTCATTATCTTTTTTCATCATATATTTTTCGCGGGCAAATTTTTCGAAAGAGGCCGTATCGGTAGTTAATTTCAGTATGGACTGCTTGTCTTTTTCAATTTCTTTCTGAAAATATTCCTTTTGATCTTTCACATTTTCAAGTTCGGCTTTAGTTTTAAAACGATTGATCAAATTATAGCGATCGAAAAACACCAGCCACACCAAAAGAGCCAGAGCAGCCCAAGTATAACGATTGTCTAATTTTCTAAATATGTTTCGAACCATTATTAAATTATATCACTTCAAAATTAACTGCTTTAAAACAAATCTAAAACAATATTAAAAGTTTTTATCACCGTAAATTTGTTAAAAACTACAATCCAATTTCATCACTAATGGATTGCATGGCTCGTAAACTTAGCGATGCAAACTCATTTAGAGGAATACCTATCAATTCACATTCTCGGATATTATCTCTACTCACTGAAGCCGCAAAAGCAGCTGACTTCATCCGTTTGGTAATTGACTTAGGTTTCACGCTGGCAATTTTTTTATCAGGATAAACCATGGTTGTTGCAGTAATCATTCCGGTAATAGTTTCGCCACAAGCCAAAGCATATTGGAACTCAGCGCTCCGTTTTAATCCGGTAGCCATTTCATTATGCATTTTTATGGCATCCAGAATATCTGCATCCACCCCTTTTTCTTCAAGGATACGAACCGTCTCTAAACCATGCGTTTTAGCATCCACTTTTTCTACATCCAAATCGTGAAGTAATCCGGCTAGGCCCCACTTTTCCTCATCTCTGCCTAAGTGTTTTGCTAAGGCTTTTAGCACGGCTTCGGAGGCCAAACAATGATTAATCATTTTTGGATTTTCAATGTATTCGTGGAGTAATTCTAAGGCTTGCTCTCGTTTCATGATTTTATATTTTACCGTCATTCTGAACTTGATTCAGAATCTCTATTTGTTTACTTTGAGATGCTGAACCGAAGTACAACGAAGCTCGGCGTAGCCAAATAAATTCAGCATGACGCATTTTATTATTCATTGTCAAATTACTAAATTTTCCATGTCATTTCGAACGAATGTAATGAGGAGAAATCTCATTCCCTTTATTCAACAATTTAGATTTCTCAGTCGCTTCGCTTCTTCGAAATGACAATCTTATTTTACTCTATTTCATTAATGCACATCCAATGAATGCAACATAAAAATCAAATGCTGCAATGTATTGCAAATTTCTTCCATATATTCATTCACTGCTTTTACGCTTCCCGGAAGTGCATAAACCAAGCTCTCTCCCATCACGCCTGCAACTCCCCTACTTAATAAAGCATTGGGTTTTTCTGCACCATATTTCATTCGGATCATTTCCATCACACCCGGAATTTCTTTATCCAAAAAATCCTTTACAACCTCAGGAGTGAAATCTTTGGGGCCAATACCTGTTCCGCCTGTGGTGATCACAATATCGATTTCTTTGTTTTTGGCATCATCCAAAAGAGCCGCTAATTGATCAGGATCATCCGGAATAAGGATGTGTTCAATTTCTAAACGCCATTTTATTTTTTCGAAATAGTTGGTCAACAATTCATTGATGCGTGGACCACTGCGATCTTCATACTCCCCAGAACTGGCTCTATCACTTAAAGTGATGATTCGGGCTTTAAATACTTTTGGAACATATTCCAATTTATCACCAGCCTTCATAACTCCGCCTTTTTTTACCCGCACAAAAATGCCTTCTTTGGGCATCACACAATTGCCCACTTCGCGGTAGATTGCACAATTATCACCATGACATTTTTTGCCAATCTGAGTAACTTCCAAATCAAAATCATCCGAAATAAATCGATCAAAAGGTTTGGTGTGGAATAACTCCATACCAACAGTGGTAATGTTTTCAGCAAATTCGCCAAAATTAATTTTACGATTGGCCATCTTTTCAAACTTAGCCACACTCTCTTGTGCCAACATGCTCACCTGACGATGCCAGCTTCCTGAATGCGCATCACCTTCTAATCCAAACTCATTCAATAAAATTTCATCAACGGGATGTTTAACCACCCCTTTTTTCTCAGAAATATTTACGGCTATTACTTCTATTGTTTTGTTTTCCATCTTTAATCTTTTTTTATTGCCGATAGGGCTGCCAAGCGTGCGGTTGAAAAAGCTATTTGTAAATTATATCCACCGGTATCGGCATCCAAATCCAACAATTCTCCTGCAAAATATAAATTCTTTAATTTTTTTGATTCCATTGTTTGAGGATTCACCTCATCCAAACTTACACCCCCCGCTGTCACAATTGCTTCACTAAAATCATGTAATCCTCTCAACTCAAATTTAAAATTTTTCAATAATGAGATGATTTTTTTAATCTGTTGTTCACTTAACTTAAAAGCCAACTCTTCAGGATCAATCTGTAATAATTTGATAAAATAATCGATCATTTGAGAAGGTAGTAATTTGCGTAATAAGCCTTTTAAACTAAGGCTTCGCTGATTTTCAATTTCACGCTGAAAACGATTTATCAGTTTAAGTTCGCTAAGTGCTGGTTTTAAATCAATGGAAAAATCCATGGCCACACGTTCTTCCAAATCTTTTCCATATTCTCGCGAAAGCGAAAGTATAATAGGACCCGAAATACTGTTCCCTAGAAACTGCATTTCGCCAAACTTCTCCCCTACTAATTTATTTTTTCTATAAACATTGATCTTGATATTTCGTAAACTTAAGCGATCCATGGATTCAGGAATTTGTCCTTTAATAGCAATAGGAACAAGGGCAGGGCGAATCACGGTGACCGTATGTCCAGCCATTTCAGCTAATTTATAGCCATCACCTGTACTTCCTGTTTTAGGATAAGAAGCTCCTCCCAAACACAAAATCACTTTAGGAGCAAAAAACATTTTGCCATTATTCAGCCTAACGCCACTAACAGCGCCTTCTTTGGTAAAAAGTTTATTTACCCGAACATCAGTTTTTAGGGTCACTCCAGACTTTTTCACCCACTGATGGAGTCCATCCACAATTTCCTGTGCTTTATCGCTTTGCGGAAATACACGTCTTCCTCTTTCGGTTTTAGTTTTGATGTTGATGGATTGGAAAAAATCAATCAAATCTTGAGCAAAGAAATTTTCGAAAGCAGGACGTAAAAATTCAGGCTCATTCACATGAGTTAGGAAATCATCGATGGTGGTAAGGTTGGTTAAATTACAACGACCCTTGCCCGTGATACGAAGTTTTCGTCCAGGGCGAAACATCTTCTCTAAAAGTAAGACCTTGGCTCCTTTATTGGCTGCCGTTCCTGCTGCCATCAATCCAGAAGCACCGCCTCCAACAACAATGATATCGTATTTTTCCATTATTTAGGGAGATCAGTTTTTGTTTTATCAATCAAGGTAATTTCTGTTAATACCATTTGTTTATCAACAGCTTTGCACATATCGTAAACCGTTAATAAAGCAATATTGGCTGCCATTAAAGCTTCCATCTCTACCCCTGTTTGACCAATGCATTTTGCCATGGTTTCTACGGCAACACCTTCATCCGTCAATTCGGTTTTTACATCCACCTTAGAAAGTGGTAAAGGATGACATAATGGAATCAATTCG
>JAOZUV010000314.1 GCA_029938505.1 Bacteroidales bacterium
ATAATAAAGTTGCTTTGAAAAGCAAAAACATGTTTGCATTGGGTGTTGTATTATACCTTTTCAATCGTGACCTTGATAAAACCAATGAGTTTTTTGAAGATAAATTTAAATCAAAACCAGTTATTATTGACGCAAATAAACGTGTATTAAGAGCAGGTTATAATTATGCTGAAAACGTTGAAGTAATTGCTCAGGTGTATAATGTACAGCCTGCTGAACTTGAAAAAGGAACCTATCGTAATATTACAGGTAATGTTGCAACTGCATGGGGACTGTTAGCTGCTTCTGAACGTTCAGAACTTAAAATTTTTCTCGGTTCTTATCCTATAACACCAGCTACTGAAATTCTTCAGGAGATTGCAAAACATAAGTCTTTATCGGCTAAAGCTTTTCAGGCTGAAGATGAAATAGCTGGAATTTGTTCATCAATTGGCGCAAGTTATGTTGGTTCATTAGCTGTTACAACGACTTCAGGTCCTGGATTATCACTGAAAAGTGAAGCCATAGGTTTAGCTGTTATGACTGAGCTTCCAATTGTTATTGTGAATGTACAACGTGGTGGTCCTTCAACCGGATTGCCAACAAAATCAGAACAATCAGATTTAATGCAAGCTTTATACGGTCGTAATGGAGATGGACCTGTAATTGTAATTGCTGCAGGTAGTTCTGTTGATTGTTTTTATGCAGCATACGAATCAGCTAAATTAGCTGTCGAACATATGACTCCTGTAATTTTATTGACTGATGGTTCATTAGCAAATGGATCTGAAGTATTTAAAATTCCAAAAGTAGCGAGCTTGATGGATATTAATCCTCCAATTGCCAAAGCTAATGATCCAGATTACCAACCTTACCGTAGAGATCCTGAAAAACTAAATCGTTTTTGGGCTATTCCAGGTACCGAAGGTTTACGTCATCGTTTAGGAGGTTTAGAAAAAGATAATCCAACTGGAAATGTTTCTCACGATCCTATTAATCATGAAACCATGGTTAAACTTCGTGAAGAAAAAGTTCAACGCGTAGCTAATTATATTCCTGAGCAGGAAATTTTAGGAGAAGACGAAGGTGATTTATTAGTTGTTAGTTGGGGTGGCACATATGGTGTTATGCTTACTGCAGTCGAGAAATTACAAAAAGAAGGTAAAAAAGTTAGTTTGGCACATTTTAGATATATCTGCCCATTGCCAAAAAATACCAACAAAATTTTCAAAAAATTCAAAAAAATTATTGTTTGCGAAATTAATAATGGACAGTTTGTTAATTATTTGAGAATGAATATCCCTGAATATAGATACGATCAGTTTAATAAAATTCAAGGATTACCTTTCTTAGTTGCAGAATTAGAAGAAAAATTTGTTTCTATCTTAAATGAGCTATAGTCATGACAACAGATGCACAAAATAAAATAGATATTCCTGAATTAACTAAGGACGATTTTAAAAGTGATCAGATGGTGAAATGGTGCCCCGGTTGTGGCGACCATGCTATATTATCATCCATGGAAAAAGTTTTCCCTCAATTGGGAATTCGTAAAGAAGATATTATGGTGGTTTCAGGTATTGGCTGTTCCTCACGTTTTCCATATTATATGAATACTTATGGAATACACGGAATTCACGGTCGTGCTGCAGCTATTTCTTCAGGTGTTAAAATAGCAAATCCTAATCTAAATGTTTGGATGATTACTGGTGATGGCGACTGTACTGCTATTGGTGGGAACCACTTTATTCATGCTGTTAGGCGTAATATTGATTTCAATATTATGCTTTTCAATAATAAGATTTATGGTTTAACAAAAGGACAGTTTTCACCTACATCTCCACAAGGAAGTGTGACTAAAACGTCTCCTCAGGGAAGTTTTGAAGTTCCATTTAATCCAGGTGAATTGGTGATTGGTGCGCAAGGAACATTTTTTGCCCGTGCCGTTGATACCAATCCAAAGATGATGGTTGCAATCATGCTTGAAGCGAATAAACATAAAGGAACTTCGGTGCTTGAGATCTTACAAAACTGTGTAATTTTTAGCAATAAAATTCACGATTTAGTAACTAATCGCGAAACCAAACTAGATAACCAAATTCTATTGAAAGCTGGCGAACCTATGATTTTCGGTAAAGAGATGGATAAGGGGATTGTATTGAAAGGAACCAAATTAGAAGTTGTAAAAATCGGTGAAAATGGAATCACTGTTGATGATTTATTGGTTCACAATCCTGAAGATGAAGACCCTGGTATTCACAATATGTTGGCTCGTATGTCGGCTCCAGAGTATCCTGTAGCGATGGGTGTAATTCGTGCAATTAAGCATAAAACCTATAACGATATAATGGATGAATGTGTTGCATACGAAAAACAAGATTCAAGAATAAAGACTGTTGATGATTTGTTGAATAGCGGAAATACGTGGGAAATCTAAATTAAAACTTAATATAATTTGAAAGCCCTTGTCCATTGGATGAGGGTTTTTTGTTTTATAGATGATTCAATTTTTTAACTTTGCGCTATGTTTGAAACTTTTAAATCCTATATCACAAAAGAAAAATTATTTGAACATGCAGATAAGGTTCTGTTGACGGTTAGTGGAGGGATGGATTCTGTGGTGATGCTTGACTTGTTCCAGCAGGCAGGATTTAACTTTGGGATTGCTCATGTTAATTTTAATTTGCGTGGCGAAGAATCGGAAGGTGACCAACAATTTGTTGAAGGATTGTCCAAAAAATATAATTGCCCTCTTTATGTGACTTCTTTTGATACCAAGAAGTATGCAAAGCAACACAAATTATCAACCCAAATGGCTGCTCGCGAATTACGCTATCAGTTTTTTGAGGAGATTCGTGAAGAGCACAATTACCAATATATTGCAACAGCTCACCATACAGATGATCAGGTGGAAACGCTATTTATTAATTTACTAAGGGGAACGGGAATCGCAGGTTTGCGTGGAATTCTGCCAAAACAAAATGTATTGATTCGTCCTTTGCTTTTTGCTAAAAGAGAAGAAATTGAAAAATATAGAGTGGAGCAAAAATTAGCTTTTAGAGAGGACTCTTCCAATGCATCTGACAATTATTTGCGGAATAAAATTCGTCACAAGCTAATGCCTGTTCTTGAAGATTTAGATGTTAATTATTTGGATTTATTGAACGCAAATATGAAGCGTTTTGGGGAATCAGAACAAATTTATAAGCAGCATATCGAATTAGTTAGGGGAGAGCTTCAATCTGAAAAATTAGGAAGAATTTATATTTCCATTGAAAAGATCAAAGCCTATTCACCCATTGTTACCTATTTGTTTGAAATCCTAAAACCTTTTGGATTTTTGTTTAGTCAGTCCGAAGATATTGTCCAAACATTGGATAATGAATCTGGAAAACATTTTTTTTCCGAAACCCATGAATTATTGAAGGATCGCAATTATTTGATTATTAGAGATCGACAGGCTACACAAATTAAACCAAAACTTGAAATCAGTGAATCTATTGAAAGCATTGAATTCCCACTTAGTTTGCGGTTTAAAAAACTGAGTTTGATGGACTATTTTGTGATGCCTACCCA
>JAOZUV010000315.1 GCA_029938505.1 Bacteroidales bacterium
GCAAATGTCTGAAAACCAATTGCATTAGTCATGCCTTCTTCCCAAGCATATTTTTTTTGCCAACATACCTCAGCTATATTTTGAGACATACTATTTATTGAAAGGCCAATAGTAAAAAGAATAAAAATTAGTTTTTTCATGATATTAATTTTAAATTTAAATAGAGGCTAATTATTAAACTTACCTCTACTTGAATAGTTGTTTAATGAGTCATTTTATTTACCACTCGTATTGATAGACCAAATGGCTTTACTTCCTGTTGCATAATTAACTAAGTTACCATCATCTTAAAGATATAAACATTCTCCACCTTTATTGTAACAGTTTGGCGACCAAACAGCACCATCAGGACTATCAACCACAAGGTTACCATCTGCCTGAAACCTGAATTTATTTGCCCCTTTATCATATGAAGCTGATGACCACAATTCAACTACGCCATATTTTAAAAGCACTAAATTCCCATTATTTGATACAAAAATATCTTTACCTGACACCCATGTCTTTAAAACTTTTCTATTTTTTTGCTGAATGCAAAATAATATTTCCATTATCATCGCAACTATATTTTTCCCAATAACCATCAGCTGTTTCAAATTTAATTAATCCATCGCATGCATTAAAAGGCAACCAGCTAATTTTCGACCAGGCAGTATTCCAGCCATCATGTCCCTTTACCAATACCATATTTCCAATTTTATCTACCTTATAAATTTCGCCATGTCCACTGTTGTTATCGTAAAATAGCACTTTTTTATCCTGAGATTTACCACCTATGCAGCCTATCATCATTGCTGTATGCCAATTATTTCTCCATCCACAATGCGTTTTTAATATTTTTCCATTACGGAAAAAGGTGCCGCAACCGGTAGTTCTGTCATAGTTAACATCGTTATTCGACCAAACCTGCTTCCCTTCTTGGTTAAGTATTACCAAATTACCATCATCTTGAAGAGTTAAAGTTTGTCCACCCCTGTTATGGCAGTTTGGTGACCAAATAACCTTATTGTTATAATCGTACATTACCAAATTACCATCTCCCTGAAAAGCAAACCTTGCTACATTATTAATAGTACCTAAAGACCAAAGCTCTACAACACCGTATTTTTTTAAGGTTAAATTACCTAGGATATATTCAAGTGAATAGATTTTATTTTTTGAAACAAGAATGGTTGAACTTTCTCTCCATTCTGTATTAGCTACCACTTTGTATGAGCAGGTTTTTTCTACTGTTTGGGTTGAAATAACACTTCCGTTTTTTTCATTCACATATTCTAAATTTCCATTATTTTGCAATCTTAAAGTATTATATCCAGTCGAACTAAACGTTGCATTGCTCCTAAGGCGTTTGCCATTTTTGTCAACAAAGATAAATCTTCCTTTTTCGGCAAAGGTGAATTTTTTTGCTCGCTTAGAGTTGAAAACTTTAATTGGTATATCATTGTATTTGTACAGTATAAGGTTTCCGTCTTGCTGGAATTTTAAAATGTATTGTTTGTTTTTGGACATTAACACAATGTTGCCAGACTCGAAGCTGGTGCCAGACGAAATTTGGTTTTTAAAGTTCTCTTGTTTAAGAAATAGACCATCATATGTTCCCTTATCTTTTTCCCAATCAAATGAAACATTCGGGCGTAAGCCACTCCTTCCTTTGCGAATGGGGTAGTAACTAGCCTTCATCATATTATTCCATAAATCGCTTTTAAGCTTTCCGTTTAGTTTGATATAATCATAAACAATTCCTCTGAAAATTGTTCCTCCATTTGTTGCACTTGATGGTAGTATATAATACCCTACATATGTTTTATTTCCACGTATTTTATTAAAATCAGCATCAATTTTTTTGTTTAGTTCATTCCATTTTGGTCTGATAAAACTCACTCTCATTTTTTTTGTTTCATCTTCATCAATGCCTTCAATATTAGCAACCTTATCAATTACATTGTTATAAAATGAATTTAATGCTTCGCGGCTACCTATATAAACTGGTATGGTCATGTCTCTGGCCAAATTTGGGACGCATGTTTTGTCGCAAGTTTTTTTAGAATGGGCATGTTTTGCAGCTGTACCTATTAACTGACTGGCATTACCAAAGGCTTTGTTTGCAATTTCTTTTGATTGATTGAAAGCTTTACCAACTGCTTCGACAATTGCGGCAATTTCAGGCCCTGCAAGTTTCGTAATTTCTGCTATAAGCTTATTTTTTATGCTTTCAACATTCAGCTTCCCTTCAATGGCAAATTTTATTTCTTTACCTAATACTTTAAAATGGCAATTGGTTTTTCCTTTTAATTTAAGATCTGTAGAAGCCTCTAAATGAAGGTTTATTTTACGTACTTCAAATGTGCTCAATACTTTCCTCATAACAGGTTCAAGTAATTTCACTTTTCTAATTTCTTTCATCAAAGCTTCTTTAAAATTGGCATCCATTTTCAGGTCAAGATAAAAACCATCGTCGCCATTCATTTTAAAATCAAGTTCACCTTTCATGGCACCTAACAGTCGAGCTTGTCCTTTTATAGCAAAACCTTCGTCAATTTCAAATTCGCCAACTTTGCCTCCATTGGGGGCAAATAAAACTTCTGCATTTTCGATATACATATCCTGCGGAAATACATCAGGTATATTTAATTTAAAGCCTTCACGCAGAATTCGAGTAAAATCATTCATAGTCATTTTGTTTCTGGTAGCCATTAATGCTACAGAACCATCTGCAGGGGCTACTGACAATCCCATGGCAAACTCTAAATCAAAGAATTTCCCATCTTCTAAATAAAAACCAATGTTGGTTGGGGTAGGAGAGCCTGGTATCCAGCCAATTTCCATTGCTGTATTGGTCATGCTAATGGAATTATCTGGCAGAAAGTTTGACAAGCCTATTGGGTTACTCCAAGTATCTACCATTGAACCAGCACCTGTAATTTCTTGACTTACTAAATCGTATTCAAATTCGGTAATTATTTTCAGGTCAGGATCAGAACTTGTTGGGCGTATTCTTAATTCTGTTGTTACGTAGATTGAAGGACTAAATTCTACTTTTTTTCCTTTTTTCTTTTTCTTGTTTTCCTTGTTTTTCTTATTTGTCTCGCGGATTTCTTTTTCCTTTGAAGTTGCTTCCTTACCTGGATATTCAATGCCTACATTTGCTCCTAGTTGAAGAGACACCAATGTCATACGTGTGCCTAATTTAGGAGCCACGTCAATAATAATTGGTGCAGCTGAAAAATCTAAATCACCTGTTAGGGCAAAACCACTTTTAGCAATCATGGTACTTATAAAAATTTTTGGTGCCGTAATTTTCAGTGCCTGACATAAAACTTTTAAAGCTCCACTTGTATTTGAATTTGCCTCTAAAAAAAGTCCTTGCTTTGATACTTTAATCTTTAAATCTTCAAGACTTAGCTTTGATATAACATCATACCCTTTAATGTTTTTCAATTGCTCTATTTTTATTGTTGTTTCAAGGCTAAGAGGATTAATTGAGCCTTTGAAATCAAGTTTTCCTAATTTTCCTAAAGATGCCGAATAAGAATTTCCACTTTTTGT
>JAOZUV010000316.1 GCA_029938505.1 Bacteroidales bacterium
CATATAAAAACATTCTTAAAATGATGGGGATGCGTGGAAGTCCTTTATTAGTTAAGGCTCAGGCTATGAAAGATGCCACCATGGCTTACTTCATTCTTAAAAACTATGAGGAGGGAAAATTATTCATTCATTATAATGGAGCCTACCACTCTGATAATTATGAAGGAATACAATGGTATTTGAAAAAAGGGAAAGAAGATATCCAATGCGCTACCATCTCTACAGTATCTCAGGATAATGTTAAAAAACTACTTCCCAAAAATCGTAAAAAAGCAGATTTTATTATTTGTGTAGCTAAAACTATGACAAAAACATATTAAATTATTTAGGTTTCCCAAAACAATAAAACAACCTGCAAACACCTCATTTAATGCCTCTTTGAATATCAGAAACTAGTCTCTGATATTTACTATTTTCATTGATTTCAAAAAATTAATTTGGATTTCAGTGTTATATATTTCTATCTTTGTGTTAGATTTATATAACTTAATAATTAGAACAATGAAAAAAAACAGAATAATTTTATTAATCACTGTAATTATATCTATAGCAATAATTGGTGGTTTTTTTGCCTTTGATAAAGGTACAAGTCTATTTAAAGGCTTAAATTTATTAATCTTCATACTAATAATTTTAATGGCTGCATTAGCTTTTTATAATGCATTAAAAAAGGACAAAGAAGAGAAAGAAGGGATTCCTAATGAAGATGAATTAAGCACAAAAATAAAGTATAAATCAGGTTATTATGCATACCAAGCTTCTATGTACATGTGGCTCTTTATTTTTATTTTAAAAGATAAATTTCCAGATATAGAAACTATGCTTGGTGGTGGTATTTTACTATCTGCTGTAATTTCAGTTATTGCTAAACACTTTGTCAAAAAGAAGTTCAATGAATAATCGTATTAAAGAATTAAGGGCCAAAGAAAATTTAACACAATTAGATTTAGCTAAACTCGTTGATGTTAGGCGAGAGACCATAGTTTTTTTAGAAAAAGGAAAATACAATCCGTCATTAAAACTAGCTTATGATATTTCTAAAGTTTTTAAATTAAAAATTGAAGAAGTATTCCACTTTTAATCAGACTAGCAATTAAAAACGAGAGGCATTTAATATGGATGGATTTACAACCTTTAACCGTTTTTAACCGTCCTTTAACTTTATGTTAACAATATTTAATGTAACATTTTCTTACTTTCAGAGTCTAAATTAAGTATGAAATAATTACAACAAAGCCCAATAAAAAAGCAATAAAATCAAAACTATGATATTCAACCAAATTAAATTCGCCATCCGAAATATCACAAAGGATTTAGGATACAGCCTAATCAATATTTTAGGATTAACCATAGGTATTAGCAGTACTCTTTTTCTGCTAATATATGTTTTTGATGAATTGAGTTACGACAAATACCACGAAAATCAAGAGCAAATTTACCGTGTCGTTTCTCATATTTCCGAAACAGATGATAGTTTCACATGGGTAGTGGCACAAATCCCATTCGCGCCTCAAGTAAAACAAGATTATCCTGAGGTGGAAGATGCCATTCGTTTTCAAGGTATCGGGAAAAGCTTGTTTGAGTATGGAGATAAACAATTTTATGATAATAATGTAAATTTTGTAGACTCAACAGTTTTTGATGTTTTTACTTATCCGATGATTGAAGGCAATCCTAAAACTTCATTGAATGAACCAAATTCAATTGTTCTGACAGAAACTTTTGCCAACAAACTTTTTGGAGATGAAGATCCCATGGGCAAAATAATCACTAATGAAAATCGCACATTAAAGGTAACAGGGATTATTAAAGATGTTCCACAAAACTCTCATTTTCGATTTTCAGCATTAATATCATGGACAACCCTCGAGAATCGCAGACTAAGCTGGGGTAATTTTGGTTTATTTACTTATGTAAAACTTAGGGAAGGTACTGATGTTATTTCATTTGATAAAAAACTGGAGGAAATGTATGATAAATTCATGGCCGGAATATTTAAAAATATAGGTGTACATGTCGATTACGAACTTCAACCCATCAGCAAAATCCATCTTTATCCTATTGGAGAAGGAGAACCAGAAGCCAGTGGTGATATAAAATTCGTTAATATATTTTTCCTTATCGCCATATTTTTACTTGTAATAGCGGGTATTAATTATATGAATTTAACCACTGCACGTTCGGTAAAACGATCTCGTGAGGTCGGCATTCGGAAGGTAGCGGGCGCTCATCAGAGTATGTTAATCAGACAATTTCTCACGGAGTCAGTTGTATTAACGATCTTCTCACTCATTATTAGTTTGGGATTATGTTATCTGCTACTACCCCAATTCAATGTTATTTCCGGCAAATCACTCGATTTTTCATTTTTCGGAAGATCAGCCTTTTTATTTGCACTAATAAGCATTATTGTAATCCTTGGATTACTTAGTGGAACTTATCCAGCATTTTTCCTTTCACGATTTAAACCAATCAATGCATTAAAAGGAAAACAGTCGGGTGGAAGCACACATGGTTTACTCCGAAAAGGTTTGGTTGTAATTCAATTTACCATTTCACTTAGCATGATTATAAGCACCATGGTAGTTTACGAACAGCTCGATTTTTTAAAGAATAAAGATATGGGCTTTGATAAAGAAAATATCTTGAGAGTTCAACTGAGCACCAGAGAAATGATTGAAAAATTGCCTGTTTTACGAAATGAGTTTAAAGCTGTTTCGGGAGTAAAAAGCATTGGAAGTACCACTACACAGATGGGAGAAGGTTCAGGAAAACTTCTAGTAGATGTTGAAACCTCCGAAGGCATGCAAAACAAAGGAGTAAATCTTGCGGGTTGTGATTATGAATTTATCCAAACTCTCGATATTAAGATGATTGAAGGTCGTAGTTTTTCCAAAGATTATACTACAGATACTCTAGCCGTTTTGGTGAATCAAACCATGGCTGACCGTTTTGGTTGGAAAGAACCTATCGGTAAAAAGGTTCAGTTTGGAGAAGACCAAATAGCGAGAGTTATTGGGCTCATGAAAGATTATAATCAAACTGGATTGTATAATCCAGTTGAATCATTATTACTTTATTTACAAGATAACTGCCCTATTGTTTACGTAAAATTAGATAATGGAAGCAATCAAGAAACCATTCGGAATCTTGAAAAAGCATGGTTAAAAACCTTTCCATTAATACCTTTTGAATATAGTTTCTTGAAAGATAATTTATTTGAACAAGTAGAACCTGAAGAAAAACGTGGAGTTTTATTCACTCTGTTCTCAATTTTAGTAATAATGATTTCCTCACTTGGAGTATTTGGCCTAGCCTCTTATACAGTTGAACAACGAACCAAAGAAATTTCGATACGAAAAGTATTGGGCGCAAAAGCTCAAACAGTTATCCAACTAATTTTTAAAGATTATTTAGTATTAATCGGATTATCAATTATGATTGCATTTCCAGTCGCCTATTATTATATGCAAATTTTTCTTGAAAATTATGAGTATAGAACAGAATTAAGTGTAATGACATTTATAGTAGCTGCGATCTTAG